>JACDAU010000511.1 GCA_013695265.1 Chloroflexia bacterium | reverse complement strand
TTGCTTGGGCGTGTGGTGTATCTCCAATCTGTCCGCGAGGCGGGTGAGTGGGTGTTGAGGTTGTCCATCATCAGCACGATCCTCTCCGCATCCGGGTAGCGGTCGTCCACCAACTCCTTGATCTGGTGCGCCCAATCCACCCGGGTCCGGCGCTCGGTCACATCCACCCAGCGCTTGCCCCTAAGCGGCTCGCAGAACAGGAACAGGTTGACCACCCCGCCCCGCTCGTACTCGTGGTCCCGCCTCTCGGGCTTGCCTGGCTCCATCGGCAGTGGCTCGCGGGTCTCGCGCAGGAGCTGCTTCGATACCTCGTCCATGCACACCTGCGGGAAGCGCGGGTCATACGGACGCGTGTACACCTCCAATACATCCTCCATCCGGTACACGAAGTCGGCATCAACTCGCGGGAGCGAGTTCCCGTAAGGGCCGTGCGAAGACACGGAAGAGCTTGGGCGGGATGCACCACTGCTTCCTCAGGTGGGGCTTGAGCTCGTTTTTTTCAGAATCCTGCCCACGGTCTGATACGACACCTGGGGCACTATCGCGAGCTCCACCACCTTGTCCGCCAACAGCCGCAAGCTCCACCGTGCCTGCCCTTTCGGTGGCTCGCTGCAAGAGAGTGCGATGAGTCGCGCCTCTTGTTCCCCGTCGAGCTTGCGCTGGTACTCCCGGTTCGGTGCTCGCCGGTTCATGGCCGCCTCCAGGCCCTCCTCGACGTATTGCTTGCGCACCCGCGACAAGGTGCGAAGCGCCTTCCCGTAAGGGCGGCGCGAAGACGCCGAAACTGTCGGCTGGCTCGTCTCCACCGCCTCCGCTATCCGCTCATCCACCCACCCAGGACCTTCGGGGCTCTGGTCGGCTTTCAGCAGTATGCGCGCGTGCGCGAGCTTGCGGGCGGGGGCGGTGCCTGCGGCTATCAGCCCCGCTAGCTCTTCTCGTACGGCGTCGGTCAGGGTAACGGTATATTTCTTGTTTCTCATAGTGGGCACAAGCATACCGGGCACCGGGGCCGACAATCAAATCACGCGTCACGGTGTACTAGAACGCTCCATCAGCATAAGTGAGGTAGTCTTCTCCGAATGTATCCGTGAGCAGTGAGCGTGCTGTTTCGTACGTGTTCCGGGTGACAAGCAGGCGGTGCGGGACAAAGCCACTCGCGCCCCAACCGCCATATCCAGCGCCCTGCGGTTGCACGAGGCAGCGAATACTCGCCCGACGCAACAGCTCTGCGTACATGCCCGCCAGAGTTACGTCGGGCAGGTTGGCGAGAACCACCAAATCGTCACGCTCCACTACTCGGTGCTGCCCAGCACCGCGCGCACCTGCACAAGGCGCGTTGGCGATACGACGCAGGCATCGGCATACAGGAAGCGCAGCCACGGCGTGCACCGCTTGCCGGAAACCCCGACCCAGTGCGCCGTGCCCACAGGCCGGGCGCGACTGCGCCGACCGGTCACCTCTTCGATGACGTCAGCGATCTGCTCGGCCAGTCCGCGATGAACGAGGACGCTTGCGACCGGATAACCGCGATTGTTGTGGCCGACAAAGCCAGCGCGGTCCCAAAGGCCTCGAATGACATGGGCAATCAATCCGAGCGGTAGCGTCGGCATGAGCGCGCCCGACCCCACCAGCCACCGGCCCAAATGATACAGTTCCCCTTCAGTGACGCTCGACAGGGCCACTACAACTCCTCTGTTGGCGCTGGCTGTCCCTCTTGCAGGGCGCGCAATCGGAGTCGCAGCCGCCGATTGGCGGGATCGATGTCGAAGGCCCGAGCCAGCAGAGCCTCAGCCTCGGTACGGCGATCGTCCTGCCACAGCAGGAGCGCCAGGTTCGACATGATCCACGGCTCGTCCGGCTCCAGTTGCAGGGACCTGCGCCAGAACCCTTCGGCGGCCTCACGCTCGCCCTTTCGGGCGAGCAGGGCCGCGAGCTCGTGGTAGGCAAAACAGCTTTCCGGATCCAGCTCGACCGCCTGGGCAAATGCATGGATGCCCTCATCCATGAGCTCGAGTTCGCGACAGGCTAGTCCGCTCCAGAACCACGCCTCGTACCAGGTCGGCTCCTCCTCGATCACTTCGCGCAGGAGCTGCATACCCCGCTCTGGCTCATTGTGGTTCACCAGGTACGAGGCTTCCTCACACAACTGGTGCAGGTTCTGCACGCGATCCAGATCGGCGAGTGCCGCTTTTACCTCCGCAGCCCGTGGTCCAGTGGGTTCGATTTCGAGGAAGTAGGTCCACATCTCACGCGCGCGCCACGAAGCTTCCATGTCGCGGTACAGGAATCCAAGGGCGCGATATGCCGGAGCGAAATCAGGTTCGATCCGGAGTGCATTCAGGAGTTGATCGCAGGCACGTTCAAAGAGCGCCTCGGACCTGCGATCATCACATATCGTGCCCGAGAGCAGTAGCTCTCGGTAGGCAGCCGCCAGATCCACGCGGTACACCGGGTTTCGCGGGGCGGCTTCGACGGCTTTCTCGAAGGCAAGCACCGCATCCTCCAGCTTGCCGTCCTGCGAGTGTCTCATGCCCAGGCTCACCAACTGCTTCGCCTGGCCTTCGGGCCCTGGGATTTCGAAGAGGGTCATTTCGAGCGAGTCTCGACCATCGACGGGCTGCTCGTGCATGGTGGTTCCCCCCTTATATCCCGGCAAAAACCGGGGGCGATTGGCCGCTCTTTCCGCATTATACTCAGCGCCTGACACAAGCTCAATACGTTTTGACCGAGTTCATGCTTTTGACACGCATGTTCGGTGCGCGGCATAATCGGCTGGTAACTCCAGAAACGAAAGGACACACTGGTGGGAACACGTATATTGATCATAGCCACCGCCCTGATGCTCGCTGCGTGTGGGAATGGCAACGCAACGCCGACGGGGATCACAGATGCGTTCGGCGCGCCCACAGTCGGGGCGACGGCTGACGCAGGCGGCACGGCAGTTGCGACCACTGGCGCAGCGACACAAACAGTACCGACACCCGAGGCGGCGATTGAAGCCACAGAGGAGGCACAAATGCCCAAGCAGTATTCATCCCCACCCGCGATGCAGATCGATGTCAACAAGCAGTACACAGCAACGATCGAGACGAACAAGGGTACGATCGTCGCCGAGCTGTACCCAAAGGATGCGCCCACGACCGTAAACAGCTTCGTGTTCCTGGCGCGCGAACGATACTATGACGGGATCATGTTCCATCGGATTATTCCCGGGTTCGTGATCCAGGGGGGCGACCCCACAGGCTCTGGGTCTGGAGGTCCCGGCTATCATTTCGAGGACGAACTCGGCAGCACGGCGCGACCATATGAGACCGGTTCACTCGCCATGGCGAACGCCGGACCAAACACGAACGGGAGCCAGTTCTTCATCGTACTTGAGGGTGGCGGACCAAACCTCGGACCCTTGTATAATCACTTCGGGAAGGTCACGGCAGGCCTGGATGTCGTGAACGAGATCGCGACTACGCCGACCGGCGCTGGCGATCGGCCCCAGGAGACCGTGCGGATCGAGACGATCACAATCGAGGAGCAGTAGCAGACGGCGCCACGCTCTGGCCGAGGCGAAGGAACGGGTTATCTCGCCCCGGCCGGCACGCGCACGAGCACCCGCTCGATGATCTTCACCGCTTGATCGTAGTCTCCGGCCTCGAGACCGTAGTGCGTGACCATGCGCAGCCTGCGTGCGCCGAAGCTGCTGATCCGCAATCCTTCCTCGGCGACCACGGACAGGAACTGGTCCGGCTCCCAACGCTCGTCTGCGAGCTTGAACACCACGATGTTTGTCTGAACCGTTGTGAGATCGACCTCGATACCAGGCAGCGTGCTCAGGCGCTGCGCGAGCTTTCGTGCAGAGACGTGATCCTTGGAAATGCGATCAACCATGTGCTCGAGCGCGACGATGCCAGCCGCTGCAATAACACCAGCCTGCCGCATCGCACCTCCGAGCATCTTGCGCGCCTTGCGCGCCTCGTGAATGAACGGGGCGGGGCCAGCGAGCACACTGCCGACCGGCGCGGAGAGACCCTTCGAGAGACAGAACTGCACGGTATCTACCGTCGCGGTGAGCTCTGGCACGGACACGTTGAGGTATGCTGCGGCGTTGAAGACGCGTGCGCCATCGAGATGCACCGGCACGCCGCGCTCGTGCGCCACTGCCGCCAATTTTCGCATCTGCTCGAGGTTCAGCACTGTGCCTCCGCAACGATTGTGTGTGTTCTCCAGGCAGACTAGCCCCGTTGGTGGGAACCCGCTACGCTCAGGCCGGATCGAGGCATTGAGCTCGTCGAGGTCCATATCGCCGTATCGCCCGTTTCGCACTGTGCGATAGGGCAGGCCACCGAGCGCCGATCCGCCTCCGCTCTCATACCAGAAGATGTGGCTCTCGTCACCCATCACCACTTCGTCGCCTCGGCCACAATGCGTCAGCAGCGCGCACAGATTGCCCATAACGCCGCTGGGCACGTACATCGCGGCTTCCTTCCCAACCTTGGACGCAGCCAACTCCTCCAGGTGATTCACAGTAGGATCCTCGGCACTCTGATCATCGCCCACTTCGGCGCGGGCCATAGCCTCGCGCATCTCCTGGGTCGGATGAGTGACGGTGTCGCTTCGGAGGTCAATTACGGGCATGGATAAGACTCCCCCAGATCTGTTTGACGAGGCGCATTCTTTTCATCAACACTAGTTCTTCGACGCTATGGTACTGTACCTCGTTCGCAGACGACAAGCCGACCAAAAAGAATGGGGCGCTGGAGCAGGTTTGCGCTGGCTGCAGTCCTCTTCTGTCGGTGCTGGGCAGCGTGTTCGTCATCGTGCCGACGTAGGGTGTCAGCAAATCCCTGATGAGCCAAGCTGCCGCTACGTCCTGGCTGCGACTGACTGTTCCGGCCCGGCTTTGTCTCCCGCGTTCTTGCCTTCGGGGTGCACATCCTCGACGATCTGGTTCATCTCAGCGCCGAGCAGAAGGATGAACGAGGTGTAGTAAAGGTACAGCATGAAGATTACCGCGCCAGCGACTGCGCCGTAGGCCGTGAAATCAGCGGTGTTCATGTACAGTGAGAAGAGTCCGGTGAAGATGAGCCAGAGCAGTACGGCGATCAAGGAGCCGGGAGTGATGAATTTGAAGGTCTGCTGAACGTCGGGCGCGAAGAAGTACACCGCCGCGAAGGCAATTAGGACGAACAGGACGAGAACCGGCCACTGAAGCACATACCAGAGGTACCGCGCGATGCTGTCGCCAAGCAGCGCGCGGGCGATACCGGGACCGGCGACGGCCAGGGTCGCGGCACTGAGTAGCAGACTGACGACACCGACTGCGAGACCTATGGAGATCAGGTATTTCTTGACGAAGGATCGCGACTCCTCGACGCCGTACATGACGTTCATTGCTTCCATCACCGCCCGGAACGCGCCGGACAGACCATACAGGCTAACCAGAATGGAGATCAGGGCGCCGAAGCCAAACGCTGTGTTTTCCCCTCTGACCGTCAACTGCTTGGCACTGCTGCTCAGGAAGTTGTAGGCAGGTCCAGGAAGCGTGGGACGGACGGATGCAAGCACGTCCGCGACGAAGTCGCGCGCGTCGAAGAGGCCAAGCAAGGAAATCAAAAAGGTGAGGAAGGGCAGCACCGCAAAAATCGCACGGTACGTGAGGCTTCCCGCGAATGCACTAAGATGATCCTGATTCATTTGGGAGTAGGTTCGCGTCATCAGCGTCGCGAGCCCGAGGCGTCGGTGGGTCAGGGGCACATGCACACGGTTCAGTCCCGATTCCAGGCCTTGCACGACACGCATACCAGGTAGGTTCACACTGTTCGCTCCTAAACCTTGCGCGCGTAGACGGTCATCAGATCGCCGAAGTTGACGGGGACCCGCAGGCTACCTAAGCCAGTGCGCTCCGTGAGAAACTGAGCCACGCGATGCAGCGTCGGACTATACGCGTCCAGCTTGCTGACCATGTAGCGAACATAGACGATACGTACATGTGGCTCGACCGCCATAACCTCGAAGCCCGCCTTCTCCAGCATTCGGGACAGCGTTTCAGGGGTAAAATAGTACTGGTGCATCAGCATGTACCAGGGCCAGCGCCCGCGAAGGAGCCGGGGCGCAAGGCTACCGACATTCATGGTCGTGAGCGCGAACACACCGCCTGATTTCACGAACCGCGCAACTTCACGCAACTCGCTCTGGGGATCGGCAAAATGCTCCACTACGTCCCACATTGAAACGAGATCGAAACTCTCCATCGGAAAGCCCGCGTTGCTGACGGTGGTCGGACGGACGTCGAGGTCGTGAGTTTCTCGTGCGTATCGAGCGGCCCACTCCGAGGGCTCGACCCCCGAAACCTCGTATCCCGCATCGCGGGCCACCCGCAGAAATGTGCCCACGTGGGCGCCTATGTCGAGCAGGCGTCCGCGTGGCGAGTGTTTGGCAAGTCGGCGAACTTCGTAACGGAAGGTCGCAAGCCTGGCCTCTTCCTCTTCCAGGTATGCGGTATCCTCGACAGCCACATACAGGCGATCCAGCATCGCGGCGTTTGGCCGGGGATTGGTGTACTCCAGGGCGCACACATCACAGCGGACAATCGTGCCGTGCTGCCCGACGGTGGGACTGGTACATGCGAATGCGGCGGCGCGCAGGTCTGCCGCTTGCGTGTTCGCCTGAAGGACGACAGTTGCAGCCGTCGAGCCACAGAGGTTACACGGCACACTCTCCAGTCCGAGTTCGCTCTGTGATGGGTCCGCTTCCTGTATTGTCGCTGGTCTCATTACTGTCCCGGCCCGCCTTTTCCTATGTGCGTAGTGTAGCGTTACCCAGCATGACTTCGCCACAGACGAAGGGTCCGGTCTTTGCATCTGGAGCGCGCGACTTGGCACGGGGACTCACGGGCGACTGTGTCCAAGTGTGAGGAACTGGTCGGCGAGGCACGACGGGTCGAACGGTTCCCTGCCGATCATTCGCGCGATCTCCTCATTCTCGCGGCTCTCACCTGATGCCCAGAGGCCGCGCAAGAATTCACCGGCCTCTGGCACCCGATACCACGATTCACCATACGTCGTCTCCAGGTGATGCCGGACCATCGCTTCGGTGATCCACGCGCGCAGGTAGTCGGCGGAGTAGTACCCACTATCCATGTCGTTCAAATAATTACCCGGCGAGTAGACGAAGCGAGTGGCATCCTCCAGCTCTGCAGCGTAAACCGCACGGTTGCGCTCGTGATCCGTGGGGCGTTCGAAGAAAGCGAGCTCGTACCGGAGCTTGGCCACGTATCGCCGCACAAGAAAGAGTTCCGACAGTTTCGCGTAGAAGACCACTTCTTCCACGATCTCTTCCGGCAAACCCACAATATCGCGCAGCCAGGAAGGATTAATTGTCAGGAACTGCATCAGGAAGCTGTAGACCTCGGTGAGCGCGTAGCTCGTACCGACCGCGCGGTCGAGGTAGGGCATGGTGGGGTCCACATTTCCGTAATGCTGAGCGTGTCCTGCCTCGTGGAAGAACGCGGAGTAATCGTCAAGACCGCCAAGCGGCTTGATGATGAGGTGAACTTCGCCGGGTGGGTCGGGGGCGTAGCAACAGGCACGCGGATTTTTCTTGGGGCGGTCCCCGGTGTCAAGGTGGATATTTGGCTGACGACTGCTGTCGAGTCCCATTCCGCGCAACGTACGATCATACACGTCCGGCAGGCGCTCCGCCGAAAAATGCGCATCGTACTCCGGCACGCGGCTGATGTACGCAAAGTGATTCGATCCCAAAGCGCCGAGCGAGTGTCCGGTTTTCGCCACTGCCCATGTGCTCATGGAACGCACGTACGTGCCCTCCGTGCGCGTCAAAAAGTCCTCCAGCCGACTGAGAAGCAGAGCGTAATCAACGCGCTTTTTCTCCCGCTGGTAGTCGGTATAGCTGTAGTACCCGAACTCTGAGGACAACGTGTCGAGTGTTCGAGCCACGATCTCCGCCCGGTCGGGGTTTGCTTGCTCCACCACTTGCAGCGTCGCGTCACGCAGCCGATCTCGCCGCTCGAAATCCGGTTCCCGCGAGAGTAATGCACGGACTTTATGATATGGGATCGTCTCGTCGTCTATCTCGACGCTCGCGTCCATCTCAAACGTAACGATGTGATCCTCCAGCGCTGCGGTCTTGCGGCCGACGTAGCCATCAAGCAGGAAGTAAAAGGCGCGGCGCAGGCGATTCTTTTCTGCCGCATTTGCCTCACACTCCCAGGCGTCTCGGGCTCGATGGACCGTCGCCTGGTTATACAGCCATGCGTACTTCTCCAGCACGCTTGCGATGTTCTGACCGTCCTTAAGGCCAACCCTCGCCAGCCGGCTTTCCGTGTCAAGCTCATAGCTACTGTCTCGAATACCTTGGATGATATCCCCGGTCTGAATTGCCTCGGTCGTCACCACCGCCTCCGTTGTCTGCCCGCTTCTAGGCACGATCGAATGCATGGCAGCCATCATACTGTGTCCTCGGTGCTGTCGTCCACGAGCGTTTCCCTCGTTCGGATACAATGGATTGTGACAACACGCAAGAGGAACACCTGTCCATGATAGAAATCTACATCGATCCCAATCTTGCTGCGTTTGGTGATCTGGTGCTCGCGTGGCACGGCATATTCACAGCGGTGGGCATTTTGGCGGGCGTGTGGCTTGCTGCCCGCGTGATGCGAG
This sequence comes from Chloroflexia bacterium, assembly GCA_013695265.1. Classification (GTDB taxonomy): domain Bacteria; phylum Chloroflexota; class Chloroflexia; order Thermobaculales; family Thermobaculaceae; genus JACDAU01. The sequence continues at coordinate 11,430 of JACDAU010000511.1, read as the reverse complement.
GCTATGGCCTCAGTGACGAGCCGGTGTATAACGCAATCATCATCGCAGTCCCCAGCGCGATAGTAGGCGCTCGACTGCTGTTCGTCCTCGGCAACTGGGGGCAATTCTCTGACAACGTTCTGAATGCGTTCTTGATTTACAAGGGTGGGATCTCAGTTTGGGGAGCGGTGCTCGGAGGTATTCTCGGCGGGCTGTACCATGCGCTGCGTAGCAAGACGCCGTTGGCGGAGTTTGCGGATGCGGCCGGGATGGGGCTCTTTTTTGGAATGGCGATCGGAAGGATCGGCGACATCATCAACGGGGAGCACCGTGGTAGTCCCTCCGATGCTCCCTGGTCGGTGCGCTACACCCACCCGGACACGCTCGGGGAGATCGGGCAGTCGGTGCACCTGGCCGTAGGGTATGAGATGGTGTGGGACCTCACGCTTGTCAGCCTTTTGCTGATTTTGATGCGCAGGTTGCGCGTGCGTGGGGCGGTATTCTGGTTGTTTCTGATCCTGTACGCTATTGGGCGAATCTGGACGCACGAGTACCGCACCGATGGCGGACAGGTGCTCGGGTTACAGGAGGCGCAGTTCTTGGGGCTCTTGACACTTGCCATTGCTGTGCCAGGTTTGCTTTGGGTACTGTGGACTGCGCGCCGACACCCGCCTCTCGCAAGTGGTATCGCGACTACCACTCCGAACCGCGGGGTGGAAGCTGGCACGCCCGATTCCGCGAACTAGGGCAGAATAAGTCGGCCTCTCAGCGAAGGAGTTCGGAGTTGTGCCGATACAGACGCGTTTCTGTGTTCCTTTCCTCGGGCCTATTTCCGAAAAAGCCCGACTGACCGGGCGCTAACTGTTATCCACGAGTGCGGCTTCAATCTGCGCAAGCTCATTTGCGGTGAACTCCAGGTTGTCCAGCGCGGCCACATTCTCCTCGATCTGCTGTACCTTCGAAGCGCCGATCAGCGCGCTTGTCACCCCTGGCAGCCGGAGCGTCCAGGCGAGCGCCATTTGCGCGAGCGTCTGGTTTCTTTGGCCAGCAACCTCGTCTAGCGCGCGCAATGTCTGCAACCGTTCCGGCGTCAGGCGCGAGCGAGTCGCGTCCTCCCCCCAGAGCATCGCGCCTCGGGAGTCGGGCGGGATCTCACCAGAGAGATACTTGTCTGTGAGCAGGCCACTGGCAAGGGGCACGAACGCGATGACACCAGTGCCGGATCGTTCTGTGTGCGGAAGCAGATCGGTCTCGATCCCACGCTGAATCAGGTTATATGCGGGCTGGTGAATCGTCACCGGCGCCCAATCGTGGCGCTCGCAGATTTGCACAGCGTCAGCATATTGGGCGCCGGAGAAGCTGCTGACCCCGCCATATAACACCTTGCCCTGTCGAATTAGCAGGTCCAGCGCACCGAGACTTTCCTCGAGCGGTGTCTGTGGATCTGGGCGGTGCAGGTAGAAGATGTCGAAGTACTCGAGGCCCATGCGCTTGAGGCTCTGGTCACAGGACGCAACGATGTACTTTTTTGATAGCCACTCACCGTAGGGCCCCGGCCACATCCGATAGCCGGCCTTGGAGGAGATTATTAGCTCGTCACGCGGAAGATCGGTGCGAATGACCTCCCCGCACACCAACTCAGATGAGCCGGGGGGATAGCCATAGTTGTTCGCAAAGTCGAAGTGTGTGATGCCCAGGTCGAAGGCTTTACGCAAGCACTCGCGCGCGATCTCGGCGCCCCGATAACCGCCGAAGGTCTCCCACCCGCCAAGCGAGATCAGAGGCAGCATCAGTCCACTCGCGCCGCAGCGACGGTACTGCATCCGTTCGTAGCGGTCAGGCGCAAAGGTGTCCTCCATACCGTGCGCGATACCGGTTGCGGCAAGAGTTGTTGTGGCGTTGTCGACGGTGGTCACGGGGGGTGCTCCTTTGGGGTGTTCGACTGTGGTCGCGGACAATAGTGTATCACAGGCAACCCTGAGCGAGGTCGTGCGGAAGCGATTCACACGCAGGCGCGAGTAAGCACGTTCCGATACCGGCGAAAGGCCTGCGGAGCCCTGAGATGTCGGTCAGGCAGTGACCTGTGCGAGTGCTTGATTCCAGTCCTCGATGAAGCGATCCAGTCCAAAGCGCCGTTGTGCCAGTGCGCGGGCGTTGTCTCCAACCCTCCGAGCTTCCCTCGGGTTGTCGAGCAGGAAGCGCATACGGTCGACGAGCACCTCGGGGTTCGGCGATACGTAACCCGTGACGCCGTCCTCAATGACGCTCGGCAGCTCGGTAGTCGCGAGGGCGACCACGGGCATCCCGACGTGCAGGGCCTCCACGATGGCGAGCGGCAGGCTGGTATAGCGTATCGGGCTATACAGGAAGCGGTACTTCGCGATACGGCGATGGAGTACCGGGTATGCGATATCCCCAATGGGATGCAGGGCCTCGTTCTCCATGCCCGCGATGTCGAGGGGAACGCGAGTGCGCGCCTGTTCAAACAGGTCGAGACCCACTGCGCGGCCACGCCGAGGCATGCTATTCACGACGGTGATACCGCGTTCGAGCTGGCCGCTGTACCGTGCCTCCGGATCGATGGCCACGCTGTGCTCGATCACGCGCGTCGCCATTTGTCCGTTGTCCCACATTAAGCGGTTGAAGTGTGTGACATGTACGAGCAGGACCTGGGAATCGCCTACCGGGTGTCGTGAATCGACAGCGTGGGGCTGCGGCACATTGTGCTCAAGGTAGATGCGTGGGAGCTGCCGTTGCTCTGGGCTCAGGATCTCAAACTGATCCTTCTGGTAGTTCTGCGGGTGCTGAAAAACGATGACGTCGAGGTCCAGATCGCACGCTTCGTCTGCCGGAACATTCCGAACGTAATCGTGCTTGAGCAAGCCGCCATCGACGCCGCCATAGCCAGGAGGTCCGCCGGGTTTTACGGGCAGATACCACTCGTGGGGCACATGGGTGAGCACGTTCAGGTAACTCCCGTGAATCGCCCACGTAAGGATCTTGAGCGGCTTCACCGTTCCGCTATCTCGCACAGCCCCATTGCGGTCGGGTACCGGAGGCTGGCGTTTGCGTGAGAATCTGCGTCCCTGACAAGTAACTAGCCTTTGGAGTCCGACCCGCGCTCTGTCATCACACCACGGCTCTCGCCGTCCGTATATGTCTCGTTTTGGCCGGGGCTGACACGATCGAGGCCGATATCCGGCGTAGTCTCCAGCGCGGAATCGGGATCCTGATCAGTATGCGGATCCGAGGCAGCGTTCTTCTCAGGCAGTACTTCATCGACAGCATTCGTCTCAGTATCAATACGGTTCGGATCGACGTAGCTCATGGAATCTCTCCTTGTTTTGGGTAATACCTTCTTCCACAGTAGCAAGAGTATGACCAGATGGACCCCTGGCGAGATGCCGGACGGGGTGCAACGCAATTGGCTAAAACGCAATGCGCTTGAACCCCTAAGCATGTTATCCCGAACTCCGTGAGGGGTCCGTAAACCGGACCACGGATTCCTCGCACGCTCGGAATGACAGAAGCACTACCATTCAGCCGAAGTTGGTATGCGTCGAGTAGCACCATGGTACTCCTTGTACTGGTACCACTGGGTCATTTCGGAGGCGGTCCTTGCGGCATAGTCTGAAGTCAGAGAGACCGAAACGCACCTTGAAGCAACACGGAGAGGGAGTACGAAATGCCAGCTACCCGCCAGGTCGCGCACTTTGCCATCGCGCTTTTGTTTTGGATGCTCATAATCACTATGTGGGTGGTGCTCTTTCTGAACAGCAGTGCCACAGGGCAGACGCTCTTCTCCGCTGGGCAGAAGGTCGGTATCATGGCGGCCGCTGTCATAGTGCTCACGCTTGTCTGGGTCCAGCATAACCTGCGCATCTTCGAATGCAAAGGCGCGCGTCGAGGAAGATCGCTGTCGAAGCCCCGCACGGATGTCGACCGTCTAGGCAGGCACACCGTATGGGAGTTCTATGGTGGCGCTTCGGAAGCGATGGACGCCTCGTTCGTAATCATTGAGACACACGGCAACCGAAAACAGTACCGGTCAGGACACGTGAGGGCCCAGCAATGATTGAGACAGCCGCACTTCTCCTCTGGCTCGCCAACACCTGGCCGTATCATTTGGCCGCCGCATTCGTCGCGTTCTATCCTATGTTCACTAGCGTAATGTAGACGTTCACGTCGCTGGTCTTTTATCGGCGAAACGAGCGGCGCCCGCTGCCGATTGCCGCCTCCGACGACGACCTCCCATTCGTCTCCGTGCTTGTTGCCGCATACTGTGAGGAAGCAGTTATCGAGCGGACAGTGGAATCACTGATAGCGATGAACTACCCGCGCGACGCTTACGAAATCGTGATCGTCGACGACGGCTCAACGGACCGCACGTGCGAGATTCTGGCCCCGTATGTTCGCCAGGGGCAGATACGGCTCGTGCGCAAGCTTCAGAACGAGGGAAAAGCGATGGCGCTCAATGATGCCTTTCCCTTGCTCCATGGTGAGATCGTGGTCGTTGTCGACGCCGATATTCAAACCCGGCCCGAGGTCTTGCGCTACATGGTGCCGCACTTTCAGAGTGGTCGGGTGGCTGCCGTCACGGGCAACCCTCAGGTCACGAATACAGACTCGCTCCTGGCCAAGATTCAGGCGACGGAGTTCGCGTCCATTGTTTCCGTCCTGCGCAGAGCGCAACGTGTCTGGGGTCGAATCCTCACTGTGTCGGGCGCGATTACCGCCTTTCGTAAGTCCGCAGTAGTCGATGTGGGGCTCTTCGATCCCGAAATGGCGACGGAGGACATAGCCTTGGCGTGGAAGCTTCAGCGCAAGTTCTACGACGTGCGCTATGAGCCGCGCGCGGTTGTGGCCATGCAGGTACCCGAGGGGTTGGGGCCGCTTTGGCGGCAGCGCAAGCGCTGGGCGTTGGGTCTTGGACAGGTACTCCGTAAGCACGCAACGATGTTCGCCGACTGGCGGACGCGCCGCCTGTGGCCGGTGTACGTGGAGGCGTGTCTCTCGATCCTCTGGGCGTACACGGTGACGGTGATGGTCCTCTTCTGGGGACTTTCGTACGCAGTGGGCTTGGAGCCGCTGGGCGCTTCGCCGCTACCGAATCTATGGGGCATGGTTATTGCCACTGCGGCCCTCTTGCAGCTTGGCACAGGCATCTGGCTCGACCGGCACTACAATCCCGGTGCCACTCGGTTCTTCTTCTGGGCTGCAATGTATCCGATGTTTTACTGGATCGTGATGACATTCATCACGGTGCTTGCCACCCCGCGGGCGCTATTTGGCAAGCATCAACACGTCACTCGCTGGCAGACACCCCGTGTGCCCTTGCTGTCGGCGCGAGAGCAGGCCCTCCAGGAAGGTGTGCCTTTCGGCGAGCTGAAGACCCCCGCCGCGTAGGGTATGGAAGAGTCCTGGCGAACCCTCTCACACCCAGTATCGATTCAAGCGTTTGCGAGCGCGGGCACGACGGTCTCCCCAAAGAGTTGCATCGGTGTTATATCGTCAACGTCGGGCATAGCAAAAGTGACATACGTAGAGCCAACGTCCGCAAACTCGCGAAGTCGCTGGATCACCTGACCTGGTGTTCCTGCGATTCCATTGAAGTCGGGGAATCGCTCACGCTTGAGGGCAAGCTCGGCATCGTCCCGGGCAATGAGAATGCCCGTATGATTTGACTTCGTCACCTCATCGTATGGCCTTCCGACACGCTCACAGTGCGCGCGCAAGACGGCGAACTTGTGCGCGACCTGCTCGGAGTCTCCGAACACGTTACAGAAGTCCGCATACTGTGCGACCAGCCGCAGGGTCTGCTTCTCGCCACCGCCGCCAATCATGATGGGCGGATGCGGCTTCTGCACCGGCAGAGGATCGTTCAACGCCTCGTGGATGGAGTAGTGCTTCCCCTCAAAGCTGGCTGGGCGTTCGGTCATCATCAACTTCGTGATCTGGACCGCATCCTCCAGCTTTTCCATGCGTTCTTTCACTGTGCCGAAGGGCCAGCCATACGAGTCAAACTCCAGTTTATGCCAGCCGGCACCAAGTCCGATTATGCTGCGGCCGTGGCTGATTACGTCCAGGGTAGTGTGCATTTTGGCGAGCAGTGCAGGATTACGGTACGGCACCCCGACGACCAGGGCGCCAAGCCGCACGCGCTCGGTGGCGGCAGCAAGCGCTCCGAGGGTCAGGAAGCATTCCAGATTCGGACGTTCCCGGTCCGGGTTGTCCTCGTCACGCCACATGAAGTGATCCGCGAACCACACCGAGTCGAGGTCGGCCGCCTCACATGCTCGCGCGACGGCGAGCACGCTGTCCCAAGTGTTGCCCCCGCCCTTCGCCTCGTACGTTGCAAGTTGTAAGCCGAACTGCATTGTTACCTCCGTGTCCGCTATGCGGGCCTACACTGCCTGAATCCACGCGTCAAAGATTGCGCGCGCAATCCGACCGATTGTCTTTTCGCCGGTGTTCTCCACCGACCAGCTCCGGTCTTCCAGTTCCTTTGCGAAGATGCCGATGATCCACTGTCGACCGTCGCCGAAGCGTAGCAGCGCTACATCACATCGCACGCCATTCACCGCCCCTGTCTTATGCGCGATCGCTGGCTCACTCTCTCCGGTCACCGCATCATACGCGTCCGGCAGGTAGCGGGGAATGCTTCCGCGATAATGCTGACGGCTCAGGATCCGCACCATCTCGCTGCTCGCTCTAAGGCTGACCAACGCGCCTCTGGCAAGTGCCTCGTACAATCGCACCATCTCGTTCGGCGTGGTAACGCCGAGTTCCTGATTCTCACCGGGGCCGACGGGTGCGAACCCAATGAGCCGGTTCAGTCGCGTGTTCATCAGTCCTAGCGCTTGCGCCCCTTCGTTGATGGCGTCAAGCCCGAGGCTGCTAATCAGCATGTTTGTAGCCACGTTGTCGCTCACGATTATCATCGCTGCGCACAGGTCGCGCAGGGTCAGCGACAGGCCGTTTCCCAGCTCGTTCAGCACACCGGAGCCGCCCACCCGATACGCATCGGAGAGATCCATTCGCTCCTCAAGCGACACGGCACCCTCGTCCGCCTGGCGAAACAACTCCACCATGATCAGCACTTTGATGACGCTCGCCGTGTTGAACAACTCGTCCCCGCGCACCTGGACCGTCTCCCCAGTCGAGAGGTTTCGCGCCGCGACACCGTATGTCCCTCCGCCCGTTTCGGCGATGCGATGCACATTTTCCAGCAAAGCCAAGCGGTCTCTCCTCCCACCACCAAGTGCGACCGCGCCCGCGGCGCGGGATTGTCCCGTGACCCAAGTATAGACGAGAAGCAGCCGCTGTAGCCGTGTGACTCGTGCGCTGCGAGGTTCAAGTATAGTACGGCAGAATGCGTAGACAAGGAAGGACTCGGTGATGTACGACGAGCGGCAGATTCAGTTCGAGAACCGTGGAGAGCGGCTGTATGGCTTCCTGCACTTGCCAATTCAGCCCGGTCCTCATCCAGCAATCGCGCTGCTGCATGGATTCGGCGGCAACCATATCGAGCCGCACGCGCTCTTTCCCAAAGCCGCACGCGCCTTCGCTGCCGCCGGGGTTGCGACCCTCCGCTTCGATTTTCGGGGGAGTGGCGACAGCGAGGGCGACTTCACGAATGTGACGCTCACCAGCGAGAGAGAAGACGCGCACCAGGCGCTCACCTTTCTCGCAAGCCAGCCAGAGATCGACGGTGATCGCATCGGCGTTGGTGGGCTCAGTCTCGGTGGCCTCATCGCAGCATGCACGGCGGGTGCTGACCCACGCGTACGTGCGCTCTTTCTCTGGGCAGCCGTAGCGCAACTCGGCGAGTTGTTCCAGGAAGGCACAACGCCGGAACGCGCTAGCGAGATATCAACACTGGGCTTCACGGACCTCGGCGGCCTCCAAGTCGGCAGAGGGCTCGTCGAGGAAGCGTTGTCGACCGACCCGGTAGCGGCGTTGACTGGATTCGCTGGTCCCGTGCTGGTCGCGCATGGCAGCGGGGATGAAACAGTGCCGGTGGAGCACGCGCATCGTTACAATGCCGCGCTCGGCGACCGCGCGCAGCTCGTCATCCTGGACGGCGCGGACCACGTGTTTTCGAGTCTGGCATGGGAGCAGGAACTCATCGACCACACTGCGCGGTTTCTCGAGTCCAATCTCTGATCTTCGGCTATCTGTACTTACTCTGTTCGTGTCACCAGCGGCTTATGACGCTTCGGCGGTCGGTGAGCGTTGCCGTCACGACGCCGAGACCAGCGATCACTATGGCGGGTGCGAACACGGACCCGAGACTCCCGCTCCACAGCAACACGCCACCCGCCAGCAACGGTCCCAGCACCTGGCCCAGATTCGACGAGGCGGCGACAAGTCCCATAGCGCGCCCGCGCTCCCCCTCCTGTAGGCGGTCAGCAGCGAGCGCCACGCAGCCGGGATACAGCCCCGCATTGAGCGCCCCGCATACCGCAAGCAGCAGGGCATAGAGTAGCCACTGCCCCTGAACCAGTGGCACGAGACTGATGCACAGCCCACATGGGCGAGCAAGGAGAGGTACACCGGCGCCCGGTACCCGCGCCGATCAAGCAGGCGGCCCCAGTACGGCTGCGCAATCGCGTAGCTAAGCGCTTCGACGCTGATCAATGCGCCAGCAGCCGTAAGGGAAAATCCATGGCGGCTGGTGAAGTACAGTGGCAAGTAGACCAGCCAGATATGCAGGATCGTGATATCTGCCAGCACGAGCAGCAGTGGCGATCCCAGCCGCCGCGTCCGGATCAAGCGCCGCAGCCCGATGAGGCTCGCCCAAACTGGGGCTGATTTTGCGTAGCGAGGACCGGCTGGCACATTCCGAACCAGGTAGACTGCCGAAAGCGACGCCGCCACCGCGAATCCAGCCAGTGCCACACGGACTCCGAGCGCGTCAGCGAGCACACCAGCAAGCAGCGGTCCCGCAAAAGCTCCAGCGACATACGCGACGTTATTGACCCCTACGGCGTAAGCCCGACGTTCCGGCCCGACCCGAGAAAGCACGAGTACGGTTATAGCTCCCCATAGCGATGCCGTGAAGCAACCGGGCGCCGACGAGGAACGGCACGGACCCCGATACATCGAGCAGGACCACGGCGAGCATCACGCCAACGCTGCCTGCTATCGCCAGTCGTTCCGGAGCGAACCAGTCTGAGAGCACGCCGGCGAGCAGATCCATCATTACGCCGGCATAGCCGTAGACTCCCACCAGGAGGCCAAGAAATTCAGGCGGCACAACCCCGTTTCAGAAGAAGGAACGGCAGCAGTGTAAGGACCGCGAGATAGACCATGCGTGTCGTGAAAACTGGTGGCGTCAGGATGTATTCAGATCGCAGAGGACTCCTGTCTGTCGTGCTTGTCCACACTTGGGTTCAGCCAGTGGTGGCATCTCGCGATCAGTCGGCGTAGCCAGCGACCGTCACAAATCCAGGAATGCATCCGAGTTGGTGGAACCGCCCGCCAGGTTGCAAGTGGCTTGACAGTTGCAACCTGGCAACGCTAGAGTTACTGCTGATATCTGGTTGCTTGAAAGGCGAGGTTTTCTCCGTGCCCTACATCATTGCCCAGCCCTGCATCGGCGTCAAGGACGCTTCTTGCGTCGAGGTCTGCCCGGTCGACTGCATCTACTCCGACGACGATGCCGAGCAGTTCTACATTCATCCAGAAGAGTGTATTGATTGTGGCGCGTGTGAGCCCGAGTGTCCTGTCAGCGCTATATATCCTGAGGATAGTGTCCCAGAGCAGTGGCAGGAATACATCCAGATCAACGTGGACTACTTCAACAAATAGGGCAACGACTACGACCTGGGAGCAGGTGACTGATGATACGACGGCTCCTGCTTTTCGCCTCCGGTTTGCGGTGGATCCGCCTGATTATCACCCGCTACACAGCAACACGCGCTTTCGCCTGGCGTTTCATCGCGGGTGAGTCCGCGACCACGGCGCTTCACGCAGTGCGAAACTTGCAAAAACGGAACATCTCGGCGACACTCGATCTCCTGGGAGAGAGCGTCCACGACGCGGACGAGGCACACGCGTCCACAACTCAGTACTTGGCCCTGCTTGACAACATCCGGCGTAGCGGCGCACCCTCGCACATCTCCCTGAAGCTGACGCAGTTGGGACTGGACGTAGGCGAGCAGCGGTGCCGGGACAACCTTGAACTCATCCTCAAGCGGGCGGCGGAACAGGATACGTTCGTCCGCTTCGATATGGAGGGCAGTGCGTACACGCAGCGCACGTTGGATCTGTACCGTTCGTTGCGGCCCTGTTATGATAACTGCGGCGTTGTGATTCAGAGCTACCTCTACCGATCCGAGCAGGACGTGGAGGATCTGATAGCCCTCGGCGCGCGGGTCCGGCTCTGTAAGGGTGCCTACCTGGAGCCGCCTGATATCGCATTTCAGCGAAAGGGTGACGTGGACGCGAGCTACGCCCGACTAATGAAACGGCTGCTCTCTGAGGGTGCGTATCCGGCGATTGCAACGCACGACCCACAAATGATCGCCCAGGCGCAGGCGTTTGTTCGAGAGCGCGACATCCCAAACTCCGCGTGGGAGTTCCAGATGTTATACGGTATACGGCGGGACATGCAGGAGCGGCTCGCAGCCGAGGGCTACAACGTCCGATGCTACATCCCCTTCGGCGCCGAGTGGTATCCGTACGCCATGCGCCGACTGGCCGAGCGGCCCGCAAACGTCATGTTCCTGATCCGCAACGTCCTCCGTGAGCGGCGGCCACGGAGGATGCCCCCGCCAACCAACGACCACTGAACTGCCCGTCCTGTTCACGGCTCGCGTGATTCTGCGCCACCCGAAGTCCAGCGAGGCACACCGATTTCTGCAGTACTACACAAAGAATGCGGAGCTTTTCGCGGCTGCCTCGCCGCTTCCGGCATCAGGCGCAGGCTCAATCGAGTACTGGCGAGACCAACTGAAACACTTCCCACAGCAGCTTGCGAACGGGACGGGAATGCGGCCCTTCGTCTAAAACTCTGCGGTGCCGACGCGGGTTCTTGGCAATATCAGTCTCTCAAACTTCGTGCGAGGCCCTGCGAAGTATTTTGACCTGGGATACAACGTGGCGGCAACCGCACAAAGACAAGGTTTGATGACGGAGGCGGCGAGCGGGGTCATCCGCTACGACTTTGCTAAGGTCGAGCTACTCCGAGTCTCCGCCGCGTACCTACCGCATAACCGGCACAGTGCCCGCCTCCTCGAGCGCCTTGAGTTCACAGGCGAGGGCAACCCTCGCGAGCTGTAGTATATTCAAGGGCTCTGGCAGGATCCCGTCCAAGCCAGCCCACATTCCGCAGGTAATTGGACGGGTTTTGGTGATTACCGTAGAGTAGGTGTCGGAGAGGAGGACGCCTATGGAGACGGGAGTGTCGTACAGCACGGAGCGGCTGGATCATCTGGGGATAGTGGC
>JACDAU010000235.1 GCA_013695265.1 Chloroflexia bacterium | reverse complement strand
CCCTCGGCTCCAGACTTCGCAGCCTTCCCCGCGCCCCGCTTGTTGCCGGGCATCCCCTTCGGCTTGCCCGTCGCCGTCGCGCGTAGCTCCCGCCGCAACTCCTCCACCTCGTGCTGCAGCTTCTCATCCCATGCCTGCAGCGCAACGATCACCCGTTGCTGCTCGGAGACCATCTCCATAAGCTCCGCGATGCGCTTGTCCCGGAGGACTATCCCAGTCCTGTCCATAGGTCCGCTATTCTATCCCATACCCACGTCTCTGAACAGATACTTCTCGTGTTGATGTCAGTGTTGTTGCTCCAGTCACTGTTGGCGTTGCTTATCGCGGTGATCCAGGCGGACGTGCTATCATCCCGGTTGATCCGGCAGGTGGCAGCCCCCGAGCACATCTGGAAGTAACCCGCTCCTAGATACTCCGCGGCGTAGGCGGTGCGGGCGAGGGTTCCCAGCAGGACACCGGCGCTGAGGACTGCGATGAGGACGAGCGGCATTGGTAGCCGCCGCCAACCCTGAATGAGCGGAAGTACACTACGAACAGGCCGACATATGCGCAACTGCATCGAAGGAGTACTTTCTGGGGCAGGCTCACGCTGGAATCGACTTGCCGCTGGCTCAATAGGCATGCATACATATCTGTATGAATTGAGGTACGAGCGTACAAAGGAGCTTGGAGCCTCCTGGAGGTGCGCGAGCGGCGGCATCGCGCGAAAAGGAAGGAGGTCCCGCCAGCGCGGGAGCAACCGTTGCGGGCGCAGGAGGCGTTGGGGACGGAGCAGATCGGCGATCTAATCGCGCGTGTTCACGAGGGCGGCGTGGCGAACAAATGCGTATGTACGACACCGTATGCTTCGCCATAGGGCACCGGCCCCTCTCTGCAGTATCTGAACCGCAGGCAACGGGAGTATAGCATGCATGCCGAGACCCGTCAAACGCCGCAACCGTTATCGGGTTCCGGTCTCGGGTGCCATCATGAGTCGACCTGCCCCGCGCCGCTCACACTACGCCAAATGGCGTACCCCGCCGGCGCGGTCGATACGCATGAATGCGTATCAAACATGACCGGATTAGCTGTTACGTCAATACTGGCTACGGCTGTACTCTTTACTCATCGGATAGAACGCGCGGATGCACACCACCGTCCGCGCGGGTGGAAAGGATACGGCGGTGACCGCTCAAGCAGCATCAGACCGGATGTCCCAGGGTCTGCTCGACGAGGAGCGCCTGCTGGTGGAGCGGGCACGCCGCAACCCCGCCGCCTTCGGCGACATCTACGTGCGCTATCACGATCGCATCTATACCTATATCTACAGCCGCACCCACGACCGTGAGATCGCGGAGGACATCACTGCCGACACCTTCGTGCTCGCACTGGAGGGCATCGGCAAGTACGAATGGCGCAACGTGCCGTTCGGGGCGTGGCTCTTCCGCATCGCCGCGAACCAGGTCGCCGGACACTACCGCCGGTTCCGCCCGCACCTGGACCTCAACGAGCGGCTGCTCGGTGACCCTGGTCCGGAGGAGGAAGCGATGCGCCACTCAGACGCGGAAGACGTGCGGACGGCGCTCACGTGGCTGAAGACCGATCAACGGCGCGCGATGGAGCTGCGCTACCACCAGGGAATGCGCGCGCGGGAGATCGCCGCCGAGATGAGCCGCACCGAGACCGCCGTGAAGCTCCTGCTGCATCGCGGCATGCTCACGCTGCGCTTGCGGATGCTGCCGCTCAGCGCCTGATCTGCCCGGTCGCGCGTCAAGTGGCGGCCCGGCCCGGCGGCTTGCCCGTTGCGGGAGGCCCGGCGCGCGCCAGGAAGCTCAGCCAACTCGTCATGCGCGGCCGCTCCCTGGCCGAGTCGGCACGCTCGCTCTCCAGCACAAGGAAGCCCGCCCCCGCTAGCATGCGCTCCGCGTCCCGCCGCGAATAGCGGGCGAAGAACCGCTCGACCGGGTGCCCGTACGCCTCGGATTCCCAGACCTCGCCCTCGCCCTCCTGAATCGTGAGCGCGAGCACACCGGCGGGAACGAGCACCCGGCGCATCTCGGCGAGGGCTCGCGGCGCCTCCGCTTTCGGCAAGTGGAGCAGACTGGCCATGCACCAGATACCCCCGAAGGCACTGTCCGGGAAATCCAGGTGGCGCATATCCATCTCCAGCAGCGGTCCGCGGACAAGCCTTCGAGCCTCCGCCAGCATCCCCGGTGAGAGATCCACGCCCGTCACGACGGTGCCCTGTGCTTCGAGCCACGCCATGTCGCGTCCCGCGCCGCAGCCCACCTCCAAGATTGATGAGCCCACGGGGAGCAGCGCCAGGAACCTGCGTCCCACCTCTTCGTACTGCACCGGCCTGCGGGCCGTCTGCTCAGCGAAGCTGGCTGCGATTGTGTCGTACGTCGCCCTCATGCGCTCGCTGGTCATTCGGCAATTCCCTTCGTTCCCGCCGCGTCGCTTGCCGGCGCGCAGGCGCCGGGCAGGTGTCGCAAGACCCAAGCCGGTCGCGGGTCATCAGACTCACGAGGTGATTCGCAGAGGGCGGCCCGCCGAGAGCGCAGGCTTCGACGCACAGTGGCCCGGCCCTTGCATCGTTCCATCCAAAGCATAGGAGGGAAAGTCATGCAACTGGACGGCAGGGTGGCGCTCGTAACGGGCGCGGGGTCGGGCATCGGTCAGGCATCGGCGAGGCTGTTGGCGCAGGAGGGGGCAAAGGTCGCGCTGCTGGGGCGCACGGAGGACGAGATCCAGCAGAGCACGGAGGAGATCCGCGGCGCGGGCGGCGAGGCAATTCCGGTCCTCGGCGACATCTCCCAGCCGGAGGAAATGCAGCGAGCGATGGAGCGGGTTGTGGGCGAGTGGGGCCGCATCGACATCGTCGTCGCGAACGCGGGCATCAACGGCACCTGGGCGCCGATTGAGGAGCTTGACCCGGACGACTGGGATAAGACGCTCAGCATCAACTTGAAGGGAACGTTCCTGACAGTGAAATACGCCGTGCCGCACCTCAAGCGGCAGGGGGGCTCCGTCATCGTCGTGGCTTCCGTGAACGGCACGCGCATCTTCAGCAACACGGGGGCGACCGCGTACTCCTGCTCCAAGGCGGGCCAGGTCGCGTTTACGAAGATGATTGCGCTGGAGCTTGCCCCCCACAAAGTGCGCGTCAACGTCATCTGTCCCGGCGCTATCGAGACGGAGATCGGGGAGAGCACGCAGAAAGAGAACTTGGATGCGGTACGCATCCCGGTGGAGTATCCGCAGGGGAAGATACCGCTCACTGGCGGTGCGTCAGGCACGGCGGAGCAGGTGGCGCAGCTCACGCTCTTCCTCGCCTCCGACGCATCGAGCCACATCACCGGCACCCCGATCTGGATTGATGGCGCGGAGTCCCTGCTCCAGGGGTAGGCGGGCGTACACCGCTAAGTACGGCTCGTGGCTGAACACGGCCAAGATCAAGCTGTCAACGATGGCAGGCAGTGCCTGGACCAGCGCATCGCGGATTGGGACCAGCTAGAGCGCGAGGTGGCGGCGCAAGCAACGGCTTGTACCGTAGTTCCCTCACCGTTGCGTACGGCGGGTCCGTCCACCACCAGATGACCTGGAAGCCGCTGAGGCAGCACCCGGCAAGCAACACCGCTACAGGTATCGCCAGCGCGACCACTACTCGCCTCCCCACATTGGTCCTCGGTGGGCTTGCCTGCTCCATCGTCGGTCTCACTTCTCGCTCACCAGTACTCAGCGGCGTTGAGTACCCGAGCCTGAACGAGGCGGGCTCACCGTTGCTTGCTCGATGAGGTTTTGACCGGGTTCCAACGGTAGCGCGCTGATGCTCCTCGCGCAGAGTCCACTGCCCAGATGGCGGATGCTCTCCAGACAGACGGTGCGCCTTCCATGCTCACCGCTCACCGCTGTATCGGCCTGAGGTGACCCCGCCCAGACGCGGGAACTCACGCTCGAAGCGCTGTCGCCGGCGCGTGATCCCGATCGGGATTCTCTTGACGCTGTCGGATGGTACGGTGGCGTTCAGATAGTTGATCTTAATGTTCGTCTCCAGCCACAGCGTTTCCAGGCGTTTCAGCGCTCGGTCGCGCTTCTCGTCCAGGTCCGTGATAAGCTCCGCGAAGTGGGTCACTGTGCCTCGGTGTATCGCATCAATCTGACGCTTTCGGTGCGCCCGGTACTCGCCCCAGATCCGCAGCGCGCGCGCATCGTCGGCGTCGATCTCTTTGGTCAGCTCGATCCAGGGCGGACAGAATCCTGCGTTGCTGAGGATCTTGTGCGCCACGCGCATCTCGGGGTCTTCGTATGGGTTTTCCTCGATCTGTTGGGGGAGGCCCTCGCCCTTCAGGTTCTTGAACTTGCCCTTGTCGCGCGCCTCCTCGATCCGGCGCTCTACGAGACCTCTCAGGTTCATCTTCCACCCCTGCGCGCGCGCCCGTACAAGCCGGGCTCGATCTGCAGATACTGATTTGGCTCCTTCCCCGTCGCCACGGGGGACGCGATCTGCTCATGCAGCGTCTGAATGGCCATCTGCTGGCCGATCCACTGGAAGCGGCGCATGGCCGACTCGACGGAGGTCCACTCCCAGTTGACGTGCTCGGGCGTGAGCTGCACCTCGGCATCGTGCGTGATGAGCGCACCGATCGAGGGGACCATATATATGGCGTCCTCATCGGGCGCGTAGAACGTGTTCACGTAGTCGATGTTCCAGAGGCTGGCGGCCTGCAGCCCGGTCTGCGCGGTGAGCTCCCGCACCGCCGCCCGCACCGCCGACTCCCGGCGTTCGATGCGGCCGTGGACCGCCTGCCAGGTGTTCCCCAGCGCGAGGCCGGGGGTTCGCAGGAGGGTGAGATACTGCGCGCGCCCGTTTCCGGCGGAGAACGGGTATACGTCGATGACACCGCTGGAGATGATCTGAGGCATAGGACGGACGCACCTTCTGGCTACACCTTAAAGATAACAACAGCCCCGGGCGGCACGCAAGGAACGGGAACGATCAGGCGCTGGCGCCCTTGTCACCTCGGCGTGGCGGGCCGTTGGTTCCCCGACTGCGCCGCCCTGGCAAACGACGAAACCTGCCTACCCCTGAGTCGCCGGAAACGTCCCGATCGCGTCGAGCAACGCGGCGGCGATCTCGTGCGGACCACGCGTGCTCGCGTCAGAGCGGAGATGCGCCGCGGCGTAGAGGGGCTGACGCGCCGCAAGCAGCTCGGCCAGCCGCCCGGCTGGATCGGGCGCGTCGAGGAGGGGGCGTGGCTCGCCGGTCGGGTTCTCGCGCAGCCGCTGGGCCAGGACGCCGGGATCCGCGTGGAGCCATATCACAAGGGCGCGCTCCCACACCAGGCGCCGATTCTCCGGGTTGAGCACCGCCCCGCCACCCAGGGAGATGACCGAAGGCGGCGCATCCAGGGCGCGCCGTACCTGGTCGGCTTCGAGCGCGCGGAAGCCCGGCTCGCCGCGTGTTTCAAAGATCCGATGGATCGGCATACCCGCCACGCGCTCGACCTCGCGGTCGGTATCCACAAAGCGGAGGCCGAGCATGGCGGCGAGCAGCGGTCCCACGGTGCTCTTCCCGCTGCCGCTGAGGCCCACGAGCGCGACGTGCATAGTTGGCTGAGATGAACGGACCACACCTAATTATGGCACGGCACGGCCGTCCGCGGCGGGCGTGGATGCCAGGACGATACCGGTGTGTGGTCGAGCGCGCACGCTGACAGTTTCTCAGACGTCGGGAAAGCGCCAGAGAGTTGCATCGTCCGGGAACCGGCTCCAGCCGCGCGCCGTGCGGGGCCGCAGCCGGAAGATGCCGTTGGTCGCGGGTTGCGGGTGTACGCGGCCGTACTTCGCGTCCCATGCCTCGACGATGCGGGCGGCCAGGTCGGCATCGTCGACCCTCTCGACGTCCTCGCCCACGCCTTCAAGGATCAGCACGTCGTCGCCGCTCTCCAGGTGCACGGTGACGGCCGGGTTCGCCGCCATGTTGCGCGCCCAGCGGGCGGTGGGGATGCCGTCGAAGTACAGAGCGCCATCCATCCAGACACCCCAGATCGGCGCAACGTGCGGCCGTCCTTACGGGTGCGTCGTCGCGAGCCAGTAGTTGCGTGCGCGCTCGAGCCGTTCCTCTGCGTGCTGCCAGGGGAGTATGGCCTCCTGCGTGGCGGCCCCGGCGTATCCCGGCGGCAGGCGCAACCGGCTTGCCCGTGGTTCCGATGGAAATCGGGCGCTCGCGTCGACTGCCATGCGGTTCTCCTTGCTGCTTCGCGCGCATCATACCACCGTCCTCGTTCGGGCGGACGCTTGCTGGGATCCGCATGG
Organism: Chloroflexia bacterium; assembly: GCA_013695265.1. Classification (GTDB taxonomy): domain Bacteria; phylum Chloroflexota; class Chloroflexia; order Thermobaculales; family Thermobaculaceae; genus JACDAU01. Next base: position 3,266 of record JACDAU010000235.1, on the reverse strand, counting down.
AGGAGGGCGGGGCTGGATCGACCTTGACCAGGATATCGAGAGTTTGTACGATGTTCTGTAGAGTGTCCGAATGGCTTCTGTGCCGATATCGTGCAGCACGATTCCGGGACGATCACGGCGCGGCTTGAGGGCAACATGCCGGAGTGGTGGAATGGCATACACGGTCGACTTAAAATCGACTGCCTGAGAGGGCATGCGGGTTCGAGTCCCGCCTTCGGCACCCCGTCCGACCGAGCGGTCGCGTCGTATCATCGGCCTCTGGGCGTTCCGACAAGCAGTTCATCCTTGATGTCGCCCTTGAGCGCACTGGCCTGGTGCGGCTGGCTGACGCGTGGTTGCGGTGCGGAGCGAGAGTTGCCCGAGATGATGGAGTCCATGCTGCGCGAGTGGGACGTAGCGGGAGCACGCGCTACGCAAAGATGGCGGCGGCGGGAAACCGTAGCTCTGTGAACACTGTCGAGGTGACCGGATCCTCCCCTCGTGCGAGCACAAGGGTCTGGTACTCGCCGCCTTCGAGGACGAGCACTTCGACGGCCCGGAACTCGGGGCTGACGATCCAATATTCGCGGACGCCCGCTTGTGCGTACCACGTTCGCTTGTCTTCTTCGTCGTGCTCAGGATTGGAAGGACTCAGAATCTCAACCACGAGGTCGGGCGCTCCCTCGATGCCGCGATAGCTACGGGATGTGTTGCCGTCGGGGAAGAAGTAGAGCAGGTCGGGTTCGACTCCTCGCTCCCCGTCTGGCGGCAGGTACACGCGGGTGGGGGCATGGTACCACTCGGCCCCGTCCTGGGTGGCTGCGGGGAGCAAGAGGATGATCAGATTCCTGGACGCCCGCTGATGGGGTTCGTTCGGCATGGGTAACTCGTATAACTCCGCGTCAATGAGCTCGTACCGTGCGCCCTCGTCGGGCAGGGCGAGCAGGTCGTCGTGGGTCCATTTCTTCGTGGTTGGCTGGTCGACAGCCATGGCGAACACCTCCGGATGACAAACGTCTGTCCCGGATATAGTAGCAGGCCGCCCGCGCGGACGGATCAGGCTACGGCCTGCTTCGCCGGGCACGAGCGCGCGACGAGATTATCTGCCCGTGATTACCAGTTCGTGTAGGCGTTGTCGAGGCGGCGCAGGTGGGGCGGCTCCGTCATTTGGAAGGGATACTTCTTCGCGGCCTCGCGGTCGAACGCTATGCCGAGGCCGGGCGCGGTCGGCGGCAGAAGGTAGCCGTTTTCCCACACGGGCTGACCGGGCACGACATCTTGTAGCGCCGCGCCGGTCCGACGGGGTTGCTCCTGCACGCCGAAGTTCGAGGTGGCGAGGTTGAGGTGCAGGCAGGCGGCGCTCGACACAGGGCCGAGCGGGTTGTGGACCGCGAGCCGGATGTAGTGCGTCTCGCACCAGCCCGCGACCTTGCGCGCTTCCGTGAAGCCACCGACGAGGCAGAGGTCGAGCCGACAGTAGTCGATCCACTCCTCCTCGATGAGCTGGCGGAACGCCCACTTGGAGCCGAACTGCTCGCCCGCCGCGAGCGGCACGGTGGTGCGGCCGCGCAGGGTCTGGAACGAGCCGGGGTTCTCGGAGCGCAGTGGATCTTCAATAAAGTACGGACGCAGCGGCTCCACCTCGCGGCAGAGCGTGAGGGCATCGCTGAGATCGAGGCGGGTGTGGACGTCGAAGCAGATCTCGATGCTGTCGCCGACGGCCTCCCGCACGGCGTGGAACTCGCGAATCGCGGTGCGAACGGCCCAGCCTGGCTCAAGCACATCGCCGTGCGACGGCAGACCCCAGCGGACGAACTTCCAGCCCTCCTCGGTGGTCTGCTGGCACGACTCGACGAGGGACGCTACATCCTCGCCCCCGCCGATGTTGTGGGGGTAGCAGACGACGCGGTCGCGGACGAGTCCGCCGTGCAGGTCGTAGACCGGCACACCGAGCGCCTTGCCGCGGATGTCCCACAGCGCGATATCGATCGCGGAGATGGCGGCGGAGTGGACGAGTCCGGCGGGGAAGAAGCCGCCGCGAAACAGGGTTTGCCAGAGGTGTTCGATGCGGGAGGGATCCTGGCCGATGAGCAGGGGTTTGAAGTGGTCCAGCGCGCCCATCACGGCGAGCTCGCGCCCGGTGAGCCCCGCCTCGCCGACACCGGAGATGCCCTCGTCGGTGTCGACGACGACGAAGAGAAAATTGCGATGGCCACCCCATACCGGGTATGCCTCGATGTTCGTAATCTTCATGGGCTGCCTCCTCTGACAGGCTGTTATACGCCGGATGATAGACGGAAGGCGGACGGGGGTCAAGTGCGGACGCTGCATTCTGGGCCGAGAAGCACCGGCGCTTTGGGCAAAGCGGGGCGTGGCTGGGAAAAAAGCGTGCGGAAAGGGAGGGTCTGCGTGGCTTAATAAGTAGAGGGAATAGAACATACGTTCTACAGGAGGGGCTATTTGGAGGACGCGGGACCGTACGAGGAGTACTACTCTCCATCAGAGATACGGCGGCTGCGGCGCACCGGCGGTGCGCGGGGGGTAGAGGCGGAGGTGGACGCGGCGCGCATGATCGTCATGCGGCTAATGGACAGCGGGCAAGCTGAGGAGCGGCCAGAGGTGCTCATCCGCGCGCTGGAGGCGGTGATCCGCGCGATGCGGGTTCAGCATCAGATTGGGGGTGGCGCGGCAAGCAGCTTCGTCGAGGCGGCGGACCGGATGCTCGCGGAGATGGGGCTGGGCGGTGAGCCGTAGAACGGGTGCGGACGCTGGGCGTTCAGCGCGGGCGTTCAGTTGAACGCCCCTACGGGGTGATGCGCAATTCGGTTTGATGCTGTTTCCTGCGGGCACGGCATGCTGTGCCGCAGCCCGTGGCGGGGCGATGGGGTTTAGCTGGAGTTTGAAGGAGAGGAGGCGAGCATAGATAAAAACGCGACCGAGGTGGGCGAGCGGGTGGCGCGGCGGCTTCGTCTGCTGCGTGAGGAGCGGGGCGCCGAGCGGCCATCCGCGCTCGATGATGATCCGTGCTGTGTGTATGGGCTGATGACGCGCGCAACGCTGGACAATCTCGCAAAGGATGTGGACGAGTTGAAGACGCGGGTGAACGCGCTGCTGTGGGGCGTTGGCACCACGGTCGTTATCGACGTGTTCATGCGGCTGGCGGGGCAGTGAGCACCTTGCGGGAGGTGCAGACGGACATCGGCGCGTTCAGCCGAACGCTCCTTCCCGCGCAGGCGTTGCGTCCGTATCAGTTGGAGGTCACGCGGGAGATCGCGGCGGCGGTTGGG
>JACDAU010000453.1 GCA_013695265.1 Chloroflexia bacterium | reverse complement strand
AACGACCCCGGCGCGGTGAGTTGATACTCCGCAAGCAAGTCGCCGGTCTCGGTGTCATACACGTACGCCTGTCCGGTCGGGCCGCCCGCCACATAGAGCCGCTGCCCTGCGGAGTCCACCGCCAGGCCGATGGCGGCCCGGCCATCGACCGGATCGACGAACACATCGCCCTCGCCGGTGCGCAGCTCGCCCTTAAAGATCGCGCCAGTGGGGATGGACCCGACGAAGAACGTCGTGCCTCGGCCAATCGCGATGCCCTCGGGCTGGAACCCAGGAGGCAGCGGGATCACCTCGGGAAAGGCTGCGCCCGCGCGGGCACTTCCGGGAACAGTTAGCGTGAGCACGAGTATCAGCGCCAGGGTGAACCTGCGTAGCATGGGGGTGTGCCTCCAGTTCTGGTGGTTGTGCCGTTACTTCATTCGTATCACACCGCCGCTGGCCGGTCAACCCGGCGCGGCCATACCCAACGGCGTGAGGCCAAATAAAAGGTGGGGTAGCGGACCGTCCGCTACCCCACTCCAACGCTGCCGGGCTACTCGACCCAGAGCGCTACGTGCGCCGGACTACTTACCGCCACCGAGCACGTAGGACACGGTGAAGGCGCCATCATACGGCGCGGCCACGGTGAGCCACCCCTCGACATCCACGGTGTACGTGCCCAGCGGCAGGAACGTGCCCGTGAACGTCGTCTCCTCGAAGTTGGTCGCGCCCTGCGCGCTCTTCCCGATCAGGGAACCATCCGGGGCGTTCACATACAGGTCGATGTCCTGAACCGGATCGCCCCACTGGACGCGTACCGTCGCGCTCAGAGCGTTCGCGGTGATGTCCTGCTTGTAGTAGTCGTGCGAGCCAGCGCCCGCCTCGGTCACGCCCAGCGGCATGATCCCCGACCAGGTATACGTCTCAGCGTACGTCTTGTACGTCTTGCCTTCCTTGGTGCGGAAGGTGCCGGGTTTCGCCGCCATCCGCTCCGCCTTGGCAACGGCTGCGTACGCGTCCACGTAGCCAGCGCCAACTTCCCACTCCTCGTAGAGCGAGCCGTCTGGCCGGGTCATCGGCTTCGCGGTGCTGGTCAATGCTTCCTTGATGAGGTCGGGGTGCAGGCCGGGCTTCGCCTCGCGCATCAGCGCGGCAACACCCGCGATATGCGGCGTCGCCATGCTCGTGCCGTTGATGCAGACGTAGTACGCCTCCGGCACGGGGTTGCAGTACTGATTCGTCGATCCGCTCGCGTTGATTACGACGCCGGTGCTCGAGCGCGCTGCGGTGATCCACACTCCTGGTGCCGTGATCGTCGGGTGATACAGCGGGTCGCCGGGAATGCCCCTGGAGGAGAAATTGGCCAGGAGGCTGCCCGGATTGCAGCGGACGCTGGTGTCCCGGACGCCCTGGTCAGTCGTGCAGCCGGCGGCCACGCCGATCACCCAGGGTGCGACCGAATATGGATTCAGCGTGTTCTCGTCTGGTCCCTCGTTGCCCGAGGCAAAGGCGACGATCATACCCCGATCATACGCGGCCTTGCTTGCCACGTTCACCGGGTCCGCCGCAGCGAACTCGCCATTGGTGCCCCATGAGTTGGAGATCACCTGGATGTTGTACTTGTCCTGATTCGCGAGGGCGTAGTCAAAGCCCTGGAGCGCCCACAGGATGTGCAGCCCCTCGCCAGCACCGATACCGATCAGGTTCGCGCCCGGCGCAACGCCCGTGTACTTGCCCGTGGATGCCGTACCCCGGCCCACGATCGTGCCTGAAACGTGGGTGCCATGGCCGCTCGTGGTGTCGCTGTTCGGCACGTTCTCGACGAACACGGAGTCGCTCGTGAAGAAGTTTCCGGCGAGTATCTTCACGTTCTGCACCGTTGCGGTGCCGAGCGCGAGGTCCGGGTGCGTGGCATCAACGCCGGAGTCGATAACCGCGACGCCCACGCCCTTGCCCGTGTATCCGAGGTCGCTCCAGACGCGATCCGCGCCGATGTACCCAACGCTGTCGTTGAGCAGGTACTCGAGTTGCTTGTTGAAGTAGACCGACCGGACGCCCGGCAGGCCAATGGTTGACCGAATCTGATCCGTGGTGCCCTGGACCGCGATCATCGGCAGCACCTGGAACCGGTG
>JACDAU010000447.1 GCA_013695265.1 Chloroflexia bacterium | reverse complement strand
GAAAGATGGGGATGCCACTGCCTTTAGCGAGTCGCATCAGCGCCATTGTGCAGTCACGTACCTGGCTAACACTGCCCGCGGCCGACTCGACTTGCTCCGAGTACATCGTCTGGATCGAGTCCACGATTACGAGCCCGGGCTTAGACCGCTCTATATATTCGGCTATGACACCGATGCTTGTTTCCGATAGGACCCACAAGTCCCGCGGGATCGCCCCCAGACGCGACGCCCGCAACCGGATCTGGTGGATGGATTCCTCGCCGGACACGTAGAGGACGCTCGACAGCGTGTCGCACATCAGGGAGGCGAGCTGTAACAGCAAGGTGCTCTTCCCCACGCCGGGATCACCGCCAATGAGTACGAGTGAGCCGGGAACAACGCCGCCACCCAGCACACGGCTCATCTCTGCAAGCGGCACGGGATAGCGCGCCAGCCCGTCAGTGTTAACCGTCGCAAGCTGTTGCGCCTGCGTCGAAAGCGCGGACGCGGATGCGCCGATGATCTTCGGAGCGTCTACGGTTTCGACATAGGTGTTCCACTCCCCACAGTCCGGGCACCGACCCTGCCATTTTGGACTGATCGTCCCGCAGCTATTACAGACATAAACAGTCTTTGTCTTCGACTTTGGCATATACTTCCAACTTGTTGTGCGGGGACGCCACGGGCATCATAGTGAGGCGCTTCCATGGATTCGAAAGCCGATTGTACCGCCACAGCACCTCATCAACGAACCGTACCAGTGAAGGCTCTAGCGCGCTATGGCGCACAATGAAGCGAGGCGGGCCTTCTCACCCGCCTCGCTATTGTACGTGCTTCCCGGTCCGCTTGTGCTATACGGGGACGAGTTCATCCGCCAAGTGCAAGACGACCTCGTCATCCTGTACGTCCACCACGACACTTGATCCCGCCTGGAAGCGCCCTTCGAGCACCCCCTCCGCCAGGGGATCCTCGATGACGTTCTGGATCAACCTACGGAGTGGCCGAGCGCCGAACGTGTGGTCGTAGCCCTTTCGCGCCAGTATGTCCATCGCCTCATCGGTAAGAGTAATTGTGATCTGCTGCTCTGAGAGTTGTTCCCGCACCCTCTGGATCTGGATGTCCGCGATCTTGCGGATCTCCTCTGGCGTCAACGCATGGAACACCATCACGCCGTCGATGCGGTTCAGGAACTCGGGACGGAAGTTCTGCTTGAGCTGGTCGGTGACGCGCTCGCGCATCCCCTCATACTCTCGCTGCTGCACCTCGGTGCTCTCGCCTCGTGGGGAGAAACCGATGCCGGTATTGCGATTGATGTACTCTGCGCCGATGTTGCTCGTCATGATGATAATCGTGTTGCGGAAGTTGACCTTGCGACCCTTCGCGTCCGTCAGCGTCCCATCCTCGAGTATCTGCAGCAACATGTTGAAGGCCTCGGGATGTGCCTTCTCGATCTCGTCCAGCAAGATTACCGAGTAGCTCTTGCGGCGCACGGCCTCCGTAAGTTGGCCTCCTTCTTCGTATCCGATGTATCCCGGAGGGGCGCCAACCAGGCGGGCGACTGCGTGCCGCTCCATGAACTCCGACATGTCGAGCTTGATGAGGGCGTCCTCGCTGCCGAACATGAACTCTGCCAGCGCCTTCGCAAGCTCCGACTTGCCGACCCCGGTAGGCCCCAGAAAAATAAAGCTGCCAACCGGTCGACGCGGATCTTTCATGCCAGTGCGCGAACGGCGGACGGCGCGGGCAACAGTCTTGATCGCCTCCTCCTGACCAATGATGCGCTCGTGCAGTTCAGCTTCCATCTGAAGTAGCCGCTCGGACTCCTCGCCAGCGATGCGAGTCAGGGGAATCCCCGTCCACATACTGACCACCTGGCTGATGTCCTCCTCGGTCACGAACGGCTCGTCCGTGTTTTGCTCCTCCTGCCACGCGCTCTGCAATCGGTCGATCCGCTCCTGCAAGCGCTCCTCTCGCATGCGGAAGTCTGCGGCCATCTCGTAATTTTGCGCGTTTATCGCGGATTCCTTCTCGTCCTGGATGGCCTTGAGATGACGCATCGCATCCTTAAGGGAAGGTGGACTGACAGCGCGGTACATCCGCACCCGGCTCGACGCCTCATCAATCAGGTCAATTGCCTTGTCCGGCATGAAGCGGTCCGGCACATATCGCGCCGCAAGGTGCGAGGCCGCATGCAGCGCCTCGTCGGAGATCTTCAGTCGGTGATGCTCCTCATAGCGAGGGCGAACGCCACGCAGGATCTCAATTGTTTGCTCCGTGTCTGGTTCATCGACCTGAACGGGCTGGAACCGGCGCTCCAGGGCTGCGTCCCGCTCGATGTACTTGCGGTACTCGTCCAGCGTCGTAGCCCCGATAACCTGAACCTCGCCCCGTGAGAGGGCGGGCTTGAGGATATTGGCCGCGTCAACGGCGCCTTCCGCCGCTCCAGCCCCTACAAGGGTGTGCAACTCGTCGATGAAAAGGATCGCCCCGGAGTCTTTAATCTCCGCCATGATCTTTTTCAGGCGCTCTTCGAACTCTCCGCGATACTTTGTACCGGCGACCAGAGCGCCCATGTCGAGCGCAAGGACCCGCTTGTTCAGCAAGGTCTCAGGAACTTCGTGATTCACGATACGTTGGGCCAGACCTTCAACGATTGCAGTCTTACCAACGCCTGGCTCGCCGATGAGCGCAGGGTTATTCTTCGTCAACCGGGAAAGAATTTGCATCACGCGCTCGATCTCGTTCTGGCGGCCAACGACCGGGAAGAGCTTGTCGTTGCGCGCGGCCTCCGTCAGGTCGGTGCCGAGGGCATCGATGTATGGCGTCTTGGTCGCCGTCTTACCCTGCTGGCTGTAGGTGCTGCTTTGGTTGATGACCTGGATCACCTGTGCCCGCACCTTCTCCAGGCTGACGCCGAGGCTCTCAAGAACGCCCGCCGCGATGCCCTCACCCTCACGTACCAGCCCGAGCAGCAGATGCTCCGTTCCGATGTAGTGATGGTTCTGGCGTCGCGCTTCGTCGAACGCAAGCTCAATGACGCGTCTCGCCCGTGGGGTAAGCCCGATCTCGCCCTGCGGCGCGCGTTCACCGCGCCCGATGATGAACTCTACGGCGGCTCGTACCTTCTGGAGCTGTACGCCCATGTTTGCGAGCACGCGCGCGGCAACGCCATCGCCCTCACGGACAAGACCCAACAGCAGATGCTCGGTGCCGATATAGTTGTGATTGAAGCGGGCGGCTTCCTCGTGCGCGAGGCTCAGCACCTTCCGCGCTCTCTCCGTGAACTTGTCGAATCTCTCACTGCTTCGCTCGCCGCTCATGATAAACTCCCCCTCGCGTACGGTGACCTGCTGGCAGTAAAGCGTCGCCTCAGACATGACGAGGGTTTAGCCGCAAAACGGCTGAAACCCTCGTCCTCAGTGTAGCAGCCGGTGGATGCCCTTGCAAACGAGCCCGGCTTATTTGAACGACCCGGGAGGCCGACCTACTGAGTGCTCAGATTTTCCTCCGGACTTGTCACCTCGACGGATGCATCCGGGGCCACAGCATCATTGCCATCGTCTGCTGGCACCGATACGTCGTTTTCCGGTTGGTCAGCTTCTAGCGAGGCTGCCTCACCGTCCGCAGAACTGGCAGCGTCTTCTCCAGACTCGGCCGCCACTGACTGGGCAGCTTCGAACGCTCGGGCCATTTCCGTTGACCCCACGGACTGGGAGAGATCGGCAGCAGCGGCATCTGGAACTGTCAGATTGTCATCGGGTTCTGGCTCTGCCTTCGTCTCCACGGAAGCAGCCTGCGTATCGGAGTATTGCTCCAGGCCGAGCTCGTCCATTGCCTGGCGCAGGCTCAGGCCAATGCGCTTGCGCTGGGTATCGATTCGAATGACTTTAAGTTGCAGCACATCCGCCTCCTTGACGACGGCACTCGGGCTGCTTACCTGCGTATCAGAAAGTTCCGACACATGAACCAGTCCCTCGATACCATCTTCGAGGCGGACAAATGCGCCGAACGGTGCGACTTGCGTTACTGTGCCAGAAACCATCTGCCCTAATTCGTATCGGTCCAACGCGGTCGACCAGGGCTCCGGCTGGGTACGCTTTGAACTCAACGCAATTTTGCGATGCTCCCGATCGACATTGAGTACCATTACTTCCAGCTTGTCTCCCGGCTTGAGCACGTCGCGTGGATGGTTCACCCGGCTCCACGAAAGCTCCGACAGGTGGATGAGTCCATCTGCGCCACCGATGTCCACGAAGGCTCCGAAGTCGGCGAGACTGGTCACCGCACCCTCGATCACCTGTCCCTCGCGCAACTCCTCAAGCAACTTCTCTTTGCGGACCTCACGCCGCTCCTGCGTCGCCTGACGCTCGGACAAGATCAGACGATTCCGCCGACGGTTCACTTCGATAACCTTCATGGCAATCGAGCGTCCATTGTACCCAGCGAGTTCCGTTTGCCGCTGCTCTTCGCTGCCGCCGGTCAGGTTGCTCACCTGCGATGCAGGAACGAAGCCGCGGACTCCGCCCAGTTCGACGAGCAGTCCACCCTTGTTGTGGCCGACTACCGGCGCCTCGACAACTTCGCCCGAATCGAGTTGCTTCTGCAGATTGCGCCAGGACCGCTCGGCCCGTGCGCGGTCGATAGAGAGCACAATGTGTCCATCGTTATTGTCGTTTGCGTCCACAACGGAGACAAGGACCGGCGCGCCTTCGATCAAGGTCTCGCGCTCTTCGGCGTTCACCGTGGACATCTCACTCGCGGGAACCACACCCTCGCTCTTAGAGCCAACATCGACGATAAGTCCGTCGCGGTCCAGCGCCATAATGGTGCCATCGAGCACCTCGTTGCGGCGGAGCGTCTTATACTCTGCGGAACTCGAAGCGAGCAATTGCTCCATGGAGAGTTCCTGCTCCGCTGCCGGACCGTGCTGCTCAACGAAGTTGGGCTCCAGAGGTTTCTCGGCTGGAGTCTCACCGTCATGCATGCGAGTCTCCTCCGTTTGCTCCGTAACCGGCGCCTCGTCAGCGCCGCTCGCGACTTGAGTCGATATGCTGTTCATCTAGCTCCCTTAAAACGTCCTGGTAAAACGAACGGCCCCGAGCCGCGACCTCGCATGTCGCTACCGAGAGCCGTGTACCGGAATTATAGTCAATACCCCAAGCAAAGGCAACCGCGAAAGACCGCCCGTTCGGTCAGGTCGGATCATCAGCACGCTCCGCTGCAATCGCCAGCTGAATGGCATCCAGCGTGCTTCGCATTTCGTCTTCGGAGGTATAACCTAAATGCGCGATCCGCAACAGGCGGCCGGCCAGCTCTGCTTGCCCCTCCCCAAGTAGCACGCCGTGTGTCTCGGCTAACCGCTCCCGCAGAGCGCCAGCGTCCAAGTCATCCGGAACCTTGAATGTCGTGAGCGTATTCGACGCGTATGCGGGGTCCGCGAACAACTGCAGACCGCGCGCGATAACGCCTGCGCGCACAAACGCCCCCAATCGCCGGTGCCGCTCCCACACGCGGGGCAGTCCCTCCTCGTCGATCTCGTGCAGCCCGTTCTCCAGTGGATAGAAGAGTCCCAGCGCGGGCATATATGGGGCCAAGAACCGGTCCGGCGTGTTCTTCGCGTGCCGCCAGTCCCAGTAAAAGCGCGGCAGTCGGGCCCGTTTTGATGCATCCCAGGCCCGCTCGCTGACACTCAGCATCACCAGACCGGGCTCCATATGCCACGCGCGCTGGGAGCCGCCAATGACCACGTCCAACCCCAGCTCATCCGTTTGAGCCGGTACAGCTCCCAGCGCGCTGACCGCGTCGACGATCAGCAGGTGACCCCGTTCTCGCACCAGAGGAGCGAGTTCGGCAAGCGGGTTCGTCACGCCAGTGGACGGTTCACTGTGCGTGAGTAGCACCGCCAAGACGTCACTGTTCTCCTCCAGTGCCTCCTGCAGTTGCTCAGGCTCCACCGCCCGGCCTCGGGGTATCGAAAGCCGCCGTACGTCAACGCCGAACGCCTCCGCCAGCCGGGCGAACCGGTCACCAAAGACGCCGGAAGTTGCCACGAGAATCGGATCGCCGGGGGAAAGCGTATTGACGACCGCCGCCTCCAGCCCGCCGGTCCCTACGCCGGGGAACACGAGAATGTCATTTCGCGTCTGAAACAGCGTGCCTAACAGAACTGTACATCGCTCCAGCACCTGCGCGAACTCCGGCCCGCGCGCGTCGATCACCCGAACGCCTCGGGCGAGACCGTGACACGGCGACCGGGGCGTTGCCGGTTCACGACCCAATAATGGCGATTCGCATTCATCGCGGGCATTATACTTTATGCAGAGGTACTAACCACGAAGAACCCAAAGTTCTGCACGCTGACGATAGGAGCCGCACGGAGCCGTTTACACACCTGACGGGGTTCACACGCGGAGGTGGTGAAGTCCGCTCGAGTCAGACGGTACGGCCGCAATAAAGCGCGATTCCGCGCCCTACCAATATTGTGTCCGGAACTGGAAAAACCGACGATGTCGGAGCCGCACCACAGTTCACCGGGTGAACGCGCCGCACTATTGTCCCGGTTGACCTTATCTTACGACGCGTTTATTCTGCCACCGAAGTCCGCGCTTGGTTCGAGCGCCAACGAACGATTCGCTTTCGGGGCCAGCATGCGCTTCGGTTCCTTGAGGCCATGTGGAACGCTGAGACCGGCTTTTTCTACACGGGCACGACCCCGGATAGCGCTCCAATCCATACCTCCCCCCTCTCCGAAGACCTTCAGGCCCGGTCCTTTCTTGCCCTTCGGGAACGACGGTTCGCTTCGGCTCTGGACTGGGCGAAGACCAACCTCGCCACGACCGACTCACCACAGTCGCCAAACGCGAGGTTCTCCGAGAACGTCACGTTCAGGGGGGTTACTTTCAGCAACGTTAGCCTCCAGACACCTGAGCCAACAGGCCAGTTCGAGCCTCCCGCCGACCCGGACGCCGTCTGGTACTGGGCACCGGCCCGATGGCGGCAACATTACTGGATGGGCACGATAATCGCGCGGGTGGGGTAGCAGGATTCCCGAGCGACCAAAGCCTCGCGCGACACTATCTTGATAATGTACAGCAAGCCCATGAATACTTGGGGAACGGGCAGACCATCGGAGGCGAGGCGATCCCCAATGGACTCGGCGTGGTGGCCGCTTACAGGGTCTTCCAGTGTATTGAACGCAGGTTTCGGCCTCTCCTACTCTTCCAAACTGCACATCGGCGCCACCTCGTGATATCGCATTGCCGAACTGGCGGGCAATCCGTACCAGCTGCGAACGCGTGGACGCGCCGAATCCTAAGACCCTCGAACACATGACAGCTCCGTGGTCATTTGCTTGCAAGGGATTATCCGCCCTCATGGAGGCCGACCCCATATCCTAGCCACCGGGTTGTGAGGAAGTGTGCGAACTCGTGCCCGCTATGCTATAGTGCGCATCAGGAGGACAGGGTGCGCGAGATCCGCTTCTCGAACAGGGCGAAGGAAATCACCATCTGGGTCTGCGCGGCGTTGGTGGTGTTGGTACTCTATCGTACAGCCCATCTGCTCTCCCCGTTTGTCTGGGCCGTCGTCGCGACGTACATCTTTCATCCCCTGGTGACCTTCATGGCACGGCAGACCGGCGTACCGCGCGCGGTCTGGATCATCCTGATTTATATCGCGCTGTTCTCAGCGATCGCGTGGGGCGTCGTAAACCTCGGACCCATTATCAGCGCGCAGACAATGAACCTCATCAACGAAGGCCCCGCTGCCCTGGATCAGACGCAGCGATACCTCGCCGACCAGCCGCTCATGCGAGACCTCGGAATCGAACTCGATCTCACTCAGTTACAGCGAGAATTAGAGACGCGCTCCGCTGACCTCACGGGTCTTGCCGAACGCGTCGCCCTGCCGGTGATCGAGATCGTCGTGGACAAATCGATCCGCCTGTTCATTTTTCTGGTGACCACATTTTACTTGTTGGTCAATGCCGAGAAGGCCATGGCGTTTCTCATTGGACTGGCACCACGGCCCTATCAGCACGAGATCGAGACTCTCCTCCGGCGCATCAATGACACCCTCGGCGCGTACCTCCGAAGCCAACTGATACTTATCGCGATCATGAGCGCCGCCACGTGGATCTTCCTGTCGATCATTCAGGTTGAGTCCGCCCTCGTGCTCGGCATAATGACGGGCCTGCTGGAACTCATCCCGATCATTGGGCCGTACAGTGCGGGAAGCATCGCGGTCGCGGTCGCCCTCTTTCAGAACACCACCCCGTTCGGCTGGAGTCATACCACGCTCGCCATCGTCGTCGGCGTCGGCTACTTCGTGCTTCGGCAGATCGAGGACAACCTCATCATCCCAACGCTCATCGGTCGCGCGGTCCACCTTAATCCCATTGTCGTGATCTTTGCCCTCCTCGTAGGGGCGAGCAGTGGCGGCATCCTGGGTATGCTCGTGGCCGTACCTGCGGCGGCGGTGGTTCGAATCATCAGTCAATACCTGTACGTGAAGATACTGAGCCGCGAGCCGCCGTACGTTGTCAGCATCTCCGCTACCGATAACCCGGTCCAGCGGATGGAGGAGGCGGCGTGCTCCGGCGCGAAACGACTGGTCGTCCTCAACGTTGATCCGAACCGGGCGCTTCAACACCACGACACCTATCAGCAGCTCTCACGGCTCATCGTGAGCGAGGATCTGGACGTGACGTTCATCAGTTCTGATACTGTCGCCCGCGGCCTTGCGCAAACGCACGGCATGAGGTTGGCCACGAATGCTCTCTAGCCCCGCGATAACGCTCCGGCTCGCTCGCATATCCGACATTGAGGAATGCGGCACACTGGACGCGGGGTATATCACCGATAAGGCGTGGCAACTCTGGGAGGAGCGTGACGTACTGGGGTCCGAGGACCTCTCGCTGGTGCTGCGTACCATCCGCTTGCCCCGAACCCGCGTCGTCAACCCACCCCGTCCAACCGCCGAGCTGGAGGCGGAGTGGGATAGCACGGACCTATTCGTCGTCGCGGAAGTGGAGCGCGTGGTCGCGTTCATTTGTGCAACCGTTCGGCGGGAGGTGGCACATATTGACCGCCTTACCGTCGATACCTCGTTCCGGCGTTCGGGAGTCGCAACCCATCTGCTCTCCGCCGCATATGCCTGGGCCGAGGAGAACGGATGTACAACGCTGCTCGCTACCGCGCCCGCAAAGAACTTTCCGGTGATATCACTTTTGCATGCGCGTGGATACCGCATCTGTGGATACAACGAACGTCACCTCCCAAGCGGCGAGGTGGCGCTTTACCTGTGCCGTGACGTGCAGCGTGACTGAAACTCGACTTCTCGTGGGTCTGGGCAACCCCGGACCACAGTACCGTAACAGCCGGCATAATCTTGGCTTCCTCGTACTCGATGAGTTAGCACACCGGCTCGATGCTTCCGCGTCGCGACGCGCCCATCGGGCGATCATCGCGGAGGCCCGCCTTAAAGATTCCACGCTCCTTCTGGCGTGGCCGCAGACCATGATGAACCTTAGTGGTGAGTCGGTCGCTGCCATCGTGCGCTTCTACAAGCTGGAGATCGATCAACTGCTGGTGATCTACGACGACCTCGACCTCGCGTTCGGCCGAATCCGGCTCCGGCCCGATGGCAGCGCCGGCGGACACAACGGTGTTCGCTCGCTCATCGGGTCACTCAGCAATCAGGGCTTCGCACGAGTTCGGGTGGGAATCGGCAGGCCGAATGGACGGGATGGGATTAGCTATGTGCTGGGCCGCTGGTCTGCACAGGAGGAAGCAGACCTGGGTGCGGTCGTAGCAGAGGCCGCTGACGCCGCCGAGGCAGTGCTGAAAACCGGCCTGCTCGCCGCCATGAACGCGTTCAACGCCCGCTGAATTGCGTCGATAGGCTGACACGGGCGCTTCGCCGGACTGCTTCGCAGTGTCCAACATAACAAACCCGATCCTGCCGTTCGTGGCACCCCGTGTGACGAGGTAACCTGCCGGATTTGGTGCCCGACGAACGGAGAACAACTCGCCGCACGTGTTATACTGCCAAGTTCCCGATGCAGCGTCCGCGACACTGGATTTGTCATGGCACAGAATCTCGATCTGACCTCACTCATACTGCGCGCGCCAGTTGTCCGCGATGTGGCCGCCTCCATCCTTGAGGGCGAATCCGACACGCGGTTGCCCGACGCTGCGCCACATACTTGGCCGTTGTTGTGGTCGGTGCTGTTCGGCGAGTGCCGCCGCACGATGTTGGTTCTCGTGCCTCGTCCCGAGGACACAGACTCGGTTGCGGACGCGATCTCGCTGTACTCCCCCCAATCCGGACAGGTCCTCCGCTGGCCGGCATACGACTTCCTGCCATACGAGCGCGGGGCGATCCAGTTGGAGACGACTGCGGCGCGGCTCGGCGTCATCGAGGCGCTCCAGTGCGTCCGACGTGGCGCGGCGCCGGTCGTTATCGTGACGAGCGTCAAGGCTCTCAGTGAACACACGCTCTCCCGCAGCTATTTCGAGGAGTATCGCCTGCAAGTCGGTACGGGGGAGCGGCTCGATCTGCCGCGCACAGCGCAGCGGCTCGTCACGATGGGGTATCGACCATCGCCGCTTGTCGAAACTCCCGGTTCCTTCTCGCGCAGGGGTGGAATACTTGACGTGTGGTCGCCCTCTCGCACAGGTCCGGTGCGCATCGAACTGTTCGGCGACGAGGTGGAAAGCATGCGCTCGTTCGACCCCGTAACCCAGCGGTCCGAGGTGGCGATCGCGACCTTCACCATCGTGCCGCCCATTGAACTCCCCTTGGGGAACGCGGCAGTCGCGCTGGTAGAAATGCGTGGCATTGACCTCGCCCCGCTCCGGCCAGAGGTGCGCTCGGAGTGGGAGCAAACGCTGCTGGAACTGGATAGCGGTGGGCTGCGGCCGTCATACGGGGGCCTCGCACCGTACTTCCCCGACGGCACGGCGAGCCTCCTGGATCATCTGCCCTCGGATACGGTCATCGCGTCGGACTACGGGGAACGTTTGGCGCTAGTGGCCCATGCACTGCACGCACAGGCGGAGGGCGAGCGCCTCGAACTGGAGCAAATAGGCGAGATTCCGCTCGGCCTGCGCCGCCCGTACCTCTCACTTGACCATCTGCATGGCAGTATGGACACTCACCAGCGGCTGCGTCCTACGGAGGAAACGTCGGACTCGCCCCTGATGGCGAGCGTGACCAGCCTCGGAGGCAACGTCGAGCGCATCATCGAGCGGTTGCGGACGTGGATTGACGAGGGCCGCCGCATCGTGGTCGTCACGCAGCAAGCGAACCGCCTGCTACATCTGCTCGCCGAGCACGGCTTACCCTCAGTCTCCGCCCGCTCACACCTGTCGGATCCGCCTGCCGGCAGGATCACGGTCCAGCCCGGTAGCGTACAGGAGGGCTGGACGAGCGAGGAATTGAACACGATCCTCCTCGGTGATGGAGAGTTGTGGGGATACGTCGAGCCGAGGCGCGCCACTGCTCGGCCGCGCCGCCGCACACACACGTTCCTGTCAGACCTTGAGCCCGGTGGCTTTGTCGTCCATGTCGACCACGGCATCGCCCGATACGTCGGCAACGTCTCCCGAGGCGCGCCGGGTGCGGAGCGCGAATACCTGCTCCTGGAATACGCATCCGGGGACAAGTTGTACGTGCCGGTAGACCAGGTGGATCGCATCAGCACGTACATCGGCGCAGGAGGGGAGCCTTCGCTCAGTCGGCTGGGAACAGCCGACTGGGCGCGTACCAAAAGGCGCGTCAAGCGTGCCGCCGACGAACTGGCGCAGGAGCTCCTGAGGATCTACGCTGCCCGCCACGTCTCGCGGGGCCATGCGTACGAACCAGACGGCCCCCTTCAACGTGAGTTCGAGGACACGTTCCCATACACCGAGACGGAAGATCAGCAGCGTGCTATCGAGGAGGTCAAGGCGGACATGGAGTCGCCGAGGCCCATGGACCGTCTGGTGTGCGGGGACGTGGGCTACGGGAAGACCGAAGTGGCCCTGCGCGCCGCGTTCAAGGCCATCGTGGATGGTATGCAGGTCGCCGTATTGGTACCCACGACGGTCCTGGCACTCCAGCACTTTGAGACGTTCAAACACCGCATGGCGGCGTTCCCTGTACGCGTCGAGATGCTGTCGCGCCTGCGCTCCAGAGCGGAGCACACCGCCACCACCGAGGGCCTCCGATCTGGCTCGGTGGATGTGGTGATCGGGACGCACCGGCTTCTCTCTAAGGATGTCACGTTCCGCAACCTCGGGCTGCTCGTCGTCGATGAGGAACAGCGCTTTGGCGTGCGGCACAAGGAAACGCTGAAACAGATGCGCACCGAGGTTGACGTGCTCACGCTTACCGCCACACCGATCCCTCGTACCTTGCAGATGGCACTCGTCGGCGCACGGGACATGAGCGTAATCGAGACCCCTCCCGAGGATCGTCTGCCTATCAAGACATACGTTACACCCAAGAGTCAGACCGTTGTTCGCGAAAGTATATTGCGGGAGATGGACCGCGGCGGGCAAGTCTTCTATGTCCACAACCGGGTCCACGATATGGCGCGGGCAGCCAGGGAACTCCAGGACATCGTGCCTGAAGCGCGGATCGGCGTCGGTCACGGTCAAATGGAAGACAATCAGCTCGAGAACGTCATGCTCTCATTCGTTCGGCACGAGAACGACGTGCTGCTTTCCACGACGATTATTGAATCAGGACTCGACATTCCAAACGCAAACACGCTGATCGTGGATGACGCGGTCAACTTTGGTCTCGCGCAGCTCTACCAGCTCCGCGGCAGGGTCGGCCGGGGCACCCACCGCGCATACGCCTATCTGATGTACCGCGAGCATGGTCGCATCACCGAGGACGCGCAGAAGCGGCTCGACGCCATCGCTGAGGCGACGGAGCTGGGTGCGGGCTTCCGGATCGCCATGAAGGACCTGGAGCTTCGCGGCGCAGGTAACTTCCTCGGTCCGGAACAGAGTGGACAAGTCGGCGCGGTCGGATTGGAGCTCTATACCCGGCTTCTGGAGCGTGCCGTACAGGAAGCCAGAACCGGCCAGGCGTTGCCCGAGCCGCCAGCCGTGAGCCTCGACCTGCCAATGCAGGCCGCGCTGCCAGAAGAGTACGTTACGGACCGCGACGCTCGGTTGCGCCTGTATCGCCGCCTTGCGGACACGGCGACTGAGCGCGAGCTGAAGTTCATAGAAGAGGAGTTGCGCGACCGCTTTGGTCCCGTTCCGGACCCCACCCGCAACCTCATCGACCTTATTGAGTTGAAGCTGCTCGCGGGTGCGGCAGGTATCACGTCGATCGCGCTGCTCGAAGGCGACCTGGTGCTGCGAATCGCCCGACCACTTACTAGTGCCCCTCGGGTGTACGGCGCTCAGATCCGCATCGTGCCGGGACAGGTACGGCTCAAGTTCGCAGGAACGCGTGATCGTTGGATGAGCGAACTTCGGTCGTTACTTGTGGCTTTGGCGGACGCCCTGGACGGCGAAAGCGTGGGCGCTGAACCGGTGGCTGCCTCTCACGCGTGAGCGAGCTTGGCGAGGGCGCTAGCCGCTCGCCAGCGTCGCGACCGTGACGCCCTCGCCACCCTGAGTGTTGCCGCCGCCCTCAAGGGAGGCGACGAGTGGATGCCCCCGCAGGAACTCGCGTACTACCTGGCGCAACGCACCCGTGCCCTTGCCGTGGATGATTCGCACGATCGGCATTCCAGACAGATACGCGTCGTCGATATATCGGTCCAGCTCGCGGCTCACCTCCTCGGCCCGCTTCCCACGGAGATCAAGCTCCAATGAAGGCGTTGATCGGGACGATTCCAGGTTGTACCTGCTGCGGCCAGTGGGCTCTGGCTGCCCAGATG
>JACDAU010000423.1 GCA_013695265.1 Chloroflexia bacterium | reverse complement strand
CCCCACAACCCCTGTTGCGGATCTATGCCGCGCTCGGCGCCGCGCCCGACAGATGCTCCGCTCCCGTGCTCGCAGGCAGGGATGCGACCGCAGCTGGCTTGAACCCCTTGACGATGAGGTAGATGCCGAGCGACAGCTCCCAGAAGAATTCGGGGATTACCGCGACGACCTGCGGCAGAGAGTCTGGCTCGATGACATCGAACAGCACGGCGACCCCCGTGGCGATGACCAGGGGACCTCCGATCAGCCCCAACATGGCCATTCCCCGCGGCACTAGTCTCGACTTGTACATCATGTAGCCCAGTATCAGCCCGTTCCCAACGCCGACAACGAAGCCAGGCCCGAGCGCGAACGCCCATTCATAGATCGCGAAGAGCGCCCTGCCGACCGTCACGAACGAGCCCCTATCTCCGCCACCAGTTTCCGCGAAGTCCTGCCGCAGCATCACGATCGCAAGCATGCTGAGGATGCCGGCGGCGATGAAGGTGCATTCGACGAGACGGGCTGTGACATAGCCGAGAGCGAGCTCGTAGTTCTGCCGCTTGAGGATCGGGAACAGCACGACGGCGGTGCCGACGTTTGCGATGATGAGGATGAGCTCGAGCAACGCGCCCAAGGCTATTTGCGAGTCGGCGCCGGCACCGACGATGTAGTTGACGTCGGTCCGTACCGGGGCGTAGAGGAAGAGTCGTGCTGGGATAGAGGTGACGTAGGTGATGATGAAGAGTACGCCCGTAACAAGCGCAATCTTCCTCGCGGTGTGCCCGGTAGTACCAATGTCTCGGTCTCCTTCTACTGTGGTCTGCTTGGTGGAAGCCACGGCCCGCTTGGTGCTAATCATGTGTGCGTCTCCTTCACTTACTGTTGTCTGCCTGCTGGTCTTCATGGGCTTGCCTCCTCGCTCGGACGAGCGTCTTACGTGTCAGGGTCTGCCATCCGCCACCTCCTTATGTTCGGTTTCGACTCGAAGGACCGAGACCAGTGGTAGTCCTACAGCGCCGTTCATAAAGGTTGAGGGGACGTGGGGTAGCCGCAGTGGGTGAAATAGCCGGCGGCATCGCTTGCGGTGATGGACCTCAGCGCCTCAGCGATGGCCGTCAACAGCGCCTCCTGAGTGCGGGCGGCGGCCCTGCGCAGGTGCGTCTTGAGCTTGGAGAACGCCTCCTCTATCGGGTTTAGATCTGGGCTGTACGCCGGTAGGTACCACACGTCGCAGCCCCTAGCCTCGATCAGCTCGTGTATCCTGGGTCGCTTGTGCGCCCCGAGGTTGTCCATCACGACGATCTCCCCGGACTTGAGCGTGGGGCACAGGACCCACTCGGTGTACGCCTCGAACACGAGGGAGTCGGTGGCCCTCTCGATCGTCATCGCCGCCGCGTCGAGCTCGCCCGTGGCCGCGATGCTCGCGATGATCGTCGTGTTCGGCCCCCGGTTCCGCGGTGCCGACGCGTACGCCCGCTCCCCCCGCGGTGAGCGGGCGCGGGTCCGCGCCATGCCGAGGTTGCTCCCGGCCTCGTCCACGAACCGCAACCGGCTCGGGTCCACCCCAGCCACCCGCTCCCGCCACTCGGCCCGCCCTTCCTCATCGCGCTCGGCGGCCGCTACTGTCTTTTTTTTCGCGTCCAGCCCAGCCTCCCCAGCGCCCGCGACATCGTCGCCTCGGCCACGGCTACCCCACCCGTGGACTCCCACAGCGCACACAGCTCCTGGATCGTCGCGTCGGAGTGCCCCTCCAGCCGTCCCGGCAAACCCACGGCGAGCGCCGCCCCCTTCACCGAGGGACGCCCCGGTATCGGCCGGGGGGCGAGCGAGTCCGTCTCCCGCCTCAGCCGCAGGTACCGGTCTATAGTCGGCATCGATACCCCGAACCTGGCCGCCACCTCGGCCCTCGGGACACCCCCATCCACCGCGGCCACCACCCGCTCCCGTAGGTCTCGCGAATATGCTCTCATCCTCCAAGCTTGCCATACCTATCAAGGTTTGTGAAGGATGCAGTAGCGGTAGTCTGTTGCCTTGGGAAGAATGACACCTGGCGGGTGTTACCGGTGAACGGAACCACAGCAATTACGTCGGTAACCTCGGCACGATCTACTCCCCAGCACGCCGCCAAACCCGAACCAACAAAGTACCGGTAGGGGCGTTCAACTGAACGCCCGTGCAACCTCGCCTCCCCCACTTGTACCTTCGGGGTCAATGCACACGCCTTCCGCAGTAGAAGCTGTTGAATCGGTAACTCGAAAGCGTTCGCTTCTTGCGACGGACGGAGTAGTTGAGGTGTGCGGCCCTCGGTGGCGCGACGCCGGAACAGGCGACCTCCACGCAGACCGCGCGGAACACCATCGATTCGTTCCACGCTTGCGCAAGCCGTACCCCGGTCTGCCGCTCTGGTGGGCAGGTTCGTGAATGTATTGGGCTGACCCGATGGCAGGTAGCCCCGCAGGGGCATCCATCGTGCCGCACTTGGTGGCGAAGGCAAAGTGCTCGTCATGCACGTCCGTGCTCCTGAACCGGATAAAGCGCCGGATCTGAGTTGGGACGAGCCGATGGGCGCTGAAGGGAACACCCCTACGAAGTTGACCCCGGCGCGATATTGATGCGAATGGGCGGACACACAAAGGCCCGCACCGTACGAGCCGCCGAGCGGTCACGCTCTCGCTCCACTCGGCTCAATGTCCTTGTTCACTGCTGTTCTGCGGGAAAAGCCTCAGTGAGGCTTCCAGTAAAGGCATCGTATAAAGGCATCGTAAAAACACTGTACAAGTCGGGCATCAAGGTGCTCGCTCGAGGTCGCCACAACGTCTCATACCTAATCCCGTTGAACCAAGACGCATGTCATCCCGAACTCCGTGAGGGATCCGTAAACCCGACCACGGATTCCTCGCACGGTCGGAATGACAGAAGCACTACCGATCAGCCGGAGTCAGTATGAAACGGTAACTGCGCGCTCGCTGCGCTTGAATTACCCGTCCGTCTGCCGTACCTCGTCGATCTTTGTCATGATGCCGTTCGCCGCAGGCGCTGCGCCGTTCGCAGTAATCTGTGGCAGGAGCTGGGCCAGGATGAGCGTCGAGAGAGCCGATGACTCGCCGCTATCGCCACGTACGAGCACCGGCCGTGGCGCGTGCTCCATGAGCTGTGCGCCGACCTGGAGCTGGCGGCGGGCCATCTCGTACTGCAGCACCGCGCGATTGTCGCGATACGCCGGACCCAGGTGCCCGAGCGCTGCCGCCTCACTCTCGGCCTCCGTTAACATAACGCGGCCGCGCGTCTCGATCTCCAGGCGGACGCGCTGCGCCTCCGTCTGCTGCTCCTCCAGCATTCGGGCTACGTCCTGGCGAGCCTTGTTTTGCGCCTCCTTGACTTCGATGAGCCGCGCATCCCGTTCCTTTTTCACGCGCTCAATCTCCATCAGCAGGGTGTCGATGCGCTGCTTGCGGATCAGCTCCCACTCCCGCTCGTACGCCACGAGCTCCTTCGCGACACGCTCCCGCGTTGCCAGGTGCTGCTGGTATTGCCCCGGCAACTGCACGTCGGGGATGTTCGCGCCCAGGATCCGCACGCCGTAGCTCGTGAGTTGCCGGTTCAAATATGCGCGCATGTCTTCCACGTCACTGCCGCGCAGGTCGTACGCCCGCTCCGTTCGTATCTGTCGGCTTCGCTGGCGTATGGCGTCCTGTACCGCGCTACTCAGGACCATGTCGAAGTTGCTCGCCCCGAGCGTGCGAACAAACGCCACCGGATCCTCAATGCGGAATCGGAGGAAAAACTCGATCGACTTCAGCGGTACATTCTCCTGCGTCGGACAGGACACGACGGGCGCAAGGTACGGGATTTCGGTCGCAGTATCGACGACGAACTCGACCTTCTCCCACGGCCGCCACAGGTAGTGTCGTCCAGGATTCAGCGTGTCGACGATCTTGCCGTAACGAGACAGCACGCCGGTGGTTCCCT
The DNA here is from genome assembly GCA_013695265.1 of Chloroflexia bacterium. GTDB lineage: Bacteria > Chloroflexota > Chloroflexia > Thermobaculales > Thermobaculaceae > JACDAU01. The sequence goes on along the minus strand of JACDAU010000423.1, from coordinate 2,271 downwards.
GCTCGATCTCGATGATCGATCCGCGCCAGAGCCACAAGAGGCCCAGAAGCGCAACGGCGATCCCCAGCATGGCGAACAGAAAGCTGATGGCGAGGTTTCCAGCGAAGAGCGCGCCGCCCAGCAGGTAAAACGCTACGCCGAGGACAATCAGCCAGCCGTTGCGACGCCGGTCGCGCGGGATGACCACCGGGACGGACTGGCCACCCTGTCCCCCGCGGAGGATCTGGCGCATCTCGGACCAGCCGGCCACGGCCTCCTTGATCCGGGAGAACTCGCGGCCCGCTTGCGCCGGTGTGGCGGGTATGTTCGCGGTTGCACTCACGATCGCACCTCCTCATCGCCCTGGGGCTCCGTGCCGTTTCCCGGCCTGGGCCGTTGCGGCGGAGCGGACGACTGCTCGCCATTGTCCTCGCCGATCCGCACCACGCGCTCCTGGATCCGTTCGTCGGTTACGGACTGCCGTATCTCCTCAACCCGGTCCGCTGTGGCTTCCTCTGCGGCGGGCGCCCGCTCCGGCGCTCCGCCGGCGCTGCGCTCCTCAGCCATAACACGCTCAATCTCGGATGAGCGCTCGCGTATCCGGCCCTGAATCGTATTCGCACGCTCGCGAATCGTTTGCAGGTCCTGCGTCGTGTACAACGACTGATTGTCCATTCCAATCATCCGCTGGGCGATCTGCAGGAAGTTGATTGGCTCATCGCCACTCGCCCCGAGATGCACCACCTGCGGCAGTCGGCCAGCGACGGTGCCCAAACGGTCGAGAACTTCCTGCTGAAAGCGGTACTCCAGGATCTCCGGGGCGGAGGCGCTGCTGATCGCGCGGATGTCCAGCGCCTGCGCTTCCAGCAAGGCGGCGTTTGCCTTCGCCGTGCTCTCTGCCTCGACCAGTCGCTGGCGCGCGGCGGCGCGCGCCCGGTTCGTCTCCCGCTCCCGTGCCGTGTCCATCTGCGCCTGGTACGTGGCGATCTCCGCCCGGATCGCAGAAAGCGTCTCGCGCAGCGCGGCCAGTTCCTTGTTGAGGTCACCCTCGTTCTGTTCCTTACGGAGTTGTAGCTCGTACTGGTATGTGTACGCTTCCTTCGCGACGCGTACCATCTCCGGCGCCGCGAGGTCCATACGATACTCCTGGCTTGAGGGCTCGGCGTGAGTGATGTTTGCGTTCATGAAGCGCACCGAGGGGAGGAACTGCTGGTTGAGATTCTCAAGGAACGCGTTCGTGCTCTCGCCGACCAGGTCGTATATCGTCTCAGCGCGTTGCTCGTAGATCAGGGCGCGCGTCACCTCGCTTATCGCGTTCTCCAGCTTGTCCGAGAAACCCCGGACGCTGCCAAGCGTAAAGACGAACTCCGCCGGATCCTCGATACGAAACTGCAAGAAGATGTCGACAGATGCGTTTACCCTGCTCGCGGTCGGTGCCTCGCGGATCGGGGCGTTGTACGGGTATTCGCGACTGGTATTGACGATGTAGCTCACCTGTTTCCAGGGATTGAAAAGCGTCGTACGGCCGGGCCCGACGATTTGTTCGAGCTTGCCGAACCGCGTGATTAGAGCTTGGCAGCCATCAGGCACCATCACGACGCTTCGCCGCCACCAGCCGACGAGCCCCACCGCAAGTAGCAGCAGCCAGAAGTGCGGCCCCACCAGCATAAGAGCCATGCTCGTCATCCCTGGAAGCAGGTTGAGCGCCACCACGCCCACGCTGGCGATGAGACCCAGGATCGCGACCAGGCCCACTGGCAGCGGCCACAGCGAGAACCGCTGGTCCGGTATCACCAGCGGCGAGAACACGTTCGTAAAATGTCCAGCCGCGTCGCGCTCGGGGAAGCTCTGGTTCACTGTCTCGGCCGCGTTCGCGAGGCTGGCACTGCGCTGCTCGATCCGGGTCGTGACAGCCTTCCCCAGTTCGCGAACTGAGAGGAAGTCCTCCGCGTTGATCCTGAACCCATCGGTGCGCCCACTCGCTACGACATCCTCGACGGCCCTGCCGGCCCGTTCGGCAATACTCATCTTTTGTCCTTCCCACTAGTGTCGGCGCGGTGAATTCTGGTTCGCGAGGCATCGGCTATCCGGGTCTGGGCCAATGGCATCTTCCCGGGTAATTGCGCAGGTCACTTTCTGGTTGGACCGTATTACCCATCGGTTCATTCTGCAACAGGTGTCGTAGCTATCTTACAACTAAACGCCGTAACCGGTGGCAATGTCACTGGTTCCAGTGCCGTTTGTGGGGCGCGTTCTAATTCGGGACCACCGCAGTGGCCACTGATCCCAGGC
>JACDAU010000414.1 GCA_013695265.1 Chloroflexia bacterium | reverse complement strand
GCACAACACCGTTAGTCAGCTTCCGTCCAAGGGCAGTGGTCGGCTCCAGTGGCAGGGTCGTGCCGGGCCGAATGCCGGTACTTCCTGCCTGTACCATGACAAGCCGGCCATGTGGTGACTCGACCGGCGCCTGTGATGCCGCCTGGCGGAGTTCTCGCAGAACTACCCGCATGACCTCGAAGAGAAACAGATACAGGAGGCCAACAAACGCGACATTCAACGCGAAGACGAACAGATCGAATGACACTCGAACTACCTGCGGCTGTGGAACACGAGTTCCGCCCCACCGAGCGAAACCTTGTCGCCGCTCTCAAGCGCACGTTCCCTGATGCCGTACCCATTGACGTACGTGCCGTTCGTACTTCCCAGGTCGCGCAAGTACCATTCGTTGCCGCGCGGATAAATCTCCGCGTGATTGCGCGAGACGCGGGCATCCTCAAGCACGATCTCGTTCTCCAGACCTCGGCCCATCCGAGCCCTTCCGGCGGGCAGATTATATCGCTGCCCGTTCTGGCTGCCTGCGACGACCGTCAACGTCGCCGTCTGCACCTGCTGTGGACGGCGGGTGCGCTGTATCTCTATCGGCTGGGTGAACTCCGCCTGTTCCGCATTCTCGCCCGATTCGATGTCTTCCAGCCAGGACCGAACCTGCACCGCGCCGACCCGGACGTTGTCCTGTGGCATGAGTTTCACCTGAGGGCGAGTTATCAGGGTCAGGTTCATCTCGCGAGCACGATCCTGCAGATACGATGACATCTCTCGCTCGAGCGAACTGCGATATCGCTCGAACGCCACGTGCTCGCGAGGATTCAATCCAACCTCATACGTATTGGGCGCGAATACCTTCCCCACGCCTACGGTTTGGTTGGCCTCCATGGAGCGCTCTAGGCGCTTCGCGATTTCCGCGGGTTGCACTTTGGGCCGGAATACGCGCGCTATCGTACCCTCGAACATACCCTCGAGCCACCCCTCAAACCTGCCGAGCACGCCCAACTATGCTAGCCTCCGCCAACCGATAACGCACTCAGGCGCTCTCCTCAAGCTCTTTCTCGTCGTCATGCCACGCCACAAGTTCCGGTTTTGAGCGCTGTCGTACCGTGTCGCCATTCACGATACACTTGTTCACTTTCTTCAGAGACGGGATCTCGTACATGGTCTCCAACAAGACCTCCTCGATAGTGGATCGCAAGCCTCGCGCCCCCGTCTTGCGCGCGAGAGCCTCCTCGGCCGCCGCCTCCAGCGCGTCACTGGTGAACTGGAGGTCGACGTTGTCCAGCGAGAAAAACTTCTGGTACTGCTTCACGATCGCGTTCTTCGGTTCCGTAAGAATGTGCACAAGGTCAGTCTGCGAGAGCGGATCGAGTGTGACGGATACGGGCAGGCGGCCAATGAACTCGGGGATCAACCCATATTTCAGAAGGTCGTCCGACGTTAGCTGGTGGAGGAGGCGCGCCTTCTCCTCGTCGATCTCCTGCTTCGTCATGTTGGGGGTGCCAAACCCGAGGGTGCGCTTGGTACCAGTACGCGCGGCCACAATCTCATCGAGCCCCTCGAACGCCCCGCCGCAGATAAACAGGATGTTCGTCGTGTCGATCTGGATGAACTCCTGATGGGGATGCTTGCGCCCGCTTTGGGGCGGTACATTCGCGGTAGTACCCTCAATGATCTTCAGGAGCGCCTGCTGGACGCCCTCTCCTGAAACATCACGCGTGATCGATGGGTTATCGCTCTTGCGGGCGATCTTGTCGATCTCGTCGATATAGACGATACCCCGCTCCGCCCGTTGCACGTCCAGGTCGGCGGCCTGAATCAGCCGCAACAGGATGTTCTCCACATCCTCACCAACGTAGCCCGCCTCCGTGAGCGCTGTGGCGTCCGCGATGCAGAACGGGACGTCGAGGATCTTCGCGAGCGTCTGCGCGAGCAGCGTCTTCCCCGACCCGGTGGGACCGACGAGCAGGATATTACTCTTCTGAAGTTCGACATCGTCGATGCGCATGTCTGCGGCGACCCGCTTGTAGTGGTTGTAGACGGCAACGGAAAGTGTCTTCTTAGCGCGGTCCTGACCGACCACATACCCATCGAGGAGTTCGAAGATGCGCTTGGGTGGAGGGATTCGGCCAGAAGAGTCGGCCCGCTTAGTGCCGACTGACTCCTCTTCGTCGATGATTTCTCGGCACAGGTCCACACATTCGTTGCAGATGTAGACCGCGCCCGGGCCAGCGATCAACCGCCGGACGTCCTCTTGTCGCTTTCCGCAGAACGAGCATTTGTAGCCGGACCTGGCGGTGCGCGAGTTCGACATGCGATCGTTTCCCTTTCGAGGTCGTGTATACGCGCTACGGTGTAACCGCTAGATCCTTTGTGCTTACCAAGATATCGTCAATGATACCGTACTCTTTGGCCTCTTCAACAGTCATGAACTTCTCGCGGTCAAAGTCCATGGATATACGCTCTAGTGTCTGGCCTGTGTGCTTCGCCAGGATCTCGCGCCCACGGCGCTGCTGATCGATGTAGAATCGGGCGGTCGTTTCGAGGTCCTGCGCGAGGCCCTGCACGCCGCCATGCGCTGGGTGCATGTGAATCGTAGAGTTGGGCAGGGCGTATCGTTTGCCCGTCGTGCCGGCGGCGAGCAGGGGCGTCGCCATGCTTGCTGCCATGCCAATGCAGATCGTGTTGATGTCAGGCTGCACGTATTGCATCGTGTCGTAGATCGCGAGCCCTGAGGTGACGGAGCCTCCGGGACTATTGATAAACATCTGTATGTCCTTCTCGGGATCCTCGGAGGCAAGAAAAAGCAACTGCGCAATTATGAGGTTGCTGATCTGGTCGTCTATGGGCGTACCCAGCATGATGATGCGGTCGCGCATCAAGCGGGAGAAGATATCGAAGGACCGCTCCCCACGGTTTGTGCTCTCAATAACTATCGGTACCAACGAGTTGATGTCCATCATGCGCTCCTGATCAGAATGTGCCTGCTGGGGATTCAGCCGCCCAGCCTATGAGGGCTGCTCCTGGGCTTCCTGCGTGGAGGAGTCAGGGGCAAGTGCCTCCTCCTCCGCCTCGTCGACTTCCTGCTCCACCTGCATCTCCGCCATCGTTTCGATGATCTCGACGTCGGACTCCTGGACTGGTTCGTCCTCAGCCTCCGTGAGCGGTGCGTCAAGCGGCTGGCCCGTCGCCATTTCGACCACCATGTTGAGTAGCTTGCGGTCGTAGATATCGGAGCGCATTCGCTCCTGCCAGCGTTCGCTCGCCAGCAACTCCCGGACATTCGCGAGCTCATCCTCGGAGATTCCCTGCTGAATGCGCGCCATCTCCGCCTCGATGTCGGCCCCCTCGACCTCAACGCCCTCGGCCTTTGCCACCTCACTCAACACCAGACCGCGCACCAGGCGCTCCCGTGCCGGCTCGCGGTACTCTTCGCGCATCTGCTCGCGGCTGCGTCCACTGAATTGTAGAAACTGTTCGAGACTCACGCCCTGGTTGCGCAGGTCAGCGTCCATGTGTTCGACCTGATGATCCACCTCCCGCTCCAACAGCATCTTCGGCATCTCGACGGTGGATTGCTCCACAATCTGCGAAACGATGTCCGAGACCAGACGCTCTCGCTCCTCAGCAGCAGCGCGCGACTCAAGGTTGTCGCGGACGCCCATCTGCAACTCCTCCAGGGAAGTCACGTCCTGACCGACGCGCTGGGCGAACTCATCATCGAGTTCCGGCAGTTTCTTCTCTCGAATGTTCTTGACCGAGGCCTTGAACACCGCTGTCTGGCCGGCGAGTGCGTCGTTTTCGTGGTCCTCTGGGAGGACAGCCGAGTACTCGTAATCCTTGCCTTCCTCAACGCCAACGAGTTGAGCATCGATCTCGTCCATAAGCGGCCCTTCGCCGAGCACAATGGTCAAGTCGTGTTGCACGTCGCCCAAGGGCACGCTATCGACAAAGTCCTGAATGTCGATGAGGAGTTGATCGCCTTTGCGCGCCGGTCGCATGGGTTCTGGCGCGACCCACTCCACCTCACGCTCTCGCAACCGCTCAATCACCTCGGCAACCTGCTCATCGGTGACAGAGACCTCTTGGCGTTCCGCCTTGACGCTCTTATAGTCACCCAGCGTGACCGTTGGGGCGAGCGGAACGGTGACTTCAAAGCGAAAAGGCTCGGTTGCGAGGATGTCGAACGACTGCGGCTCACCGATGGGGCGCAGCCCCTCCTGTTCGAGGGCGTCCGCAATGGTGTCGGGGACGAGTTCTTTGGTCGCCTCATCCATGAGCGCGCCTTCACCAAGCGCGCGCTCAACCAGTACACGCGGCGCCTTGCCACGCCGGAACCCAGGGATCAGGACCCGGTTTGCGAGCCGCTTGTACGCGCGCTCGACCTCCCGATTCACCTGCTCCGGCTCGACCTCGATTTCGAGCCGCGCCAAGCTCTCCGGCAGCTTCTCACTCTGGACTTTCAAATCGTTACTCCCCGTGCTACTTCGGCAAAATTATAGCACGGGGCCCAACTGCTGTGAAGAATTAGCTTGCTTTGGACGGCCGGGATTTGTCGCGCTGCGATGAAGTGCGACGCACTGGCACGCAAACAGGTGCGTCAACGAGGCTGTCATTTCCGGGAAGAGACCATCGATGACATGATGATTACTGGACGCTATAAAGTTTACCTGGCCGCCCTCAACTGCGTTTTCAAAGTGCCTTTCCGGCCTAATTTTCTAGTCTCCATCGAGTATCGTTCCTTCATCGACAGTCCGAGGAGTTGCTATGACCCTCGCATCGGCAAGTAGAATCTCAGGATGGAACCACCCTCCGGTCTATTCAAGGCCTCTATCCACCCGCCGTGCGCTTCGATAATACTCCGGGCAATGGCGAGCCCGAGGCCCACACCGCCTTCTTTGCGCGTGCGCGACTTGTCCACTCGGTAAAACCGCTCAAAGATCAATGGCAGATCCGATTCGGGAATGCCCGGTCCGCGGTCCATCACTTCGACCTTGAGCTTGCTTGATTGCACTTGTGAACCGAGAGAAATGCTTCCGCCAGTCGGCCCGTGTTTTGCCGCGTTGTCGACGAGTATGAACACCACCTGCTCGATTCTGGATCGATCGAATTCCGCGGATCCCGTGGCGGACAGATCCAGTTCCAGGGATGCCCCTCGGTCATGCGCTAGCGTCCTGGCGCGCTCTACCAGTTGGGCAAAAAAACCTTCCAGCCCCACCGCTTCGATCTGAAATGGGAGCGGGCTGGAATCAGACCGGGCCAACATGAGCATGTCTTCAACCAGATGGGTCATCCGCTCGGATTCGCGGACGATTTCTCCGAGCAGTTCTGACTGAACGCTTGCGGGGTCGATCTCTAGGGCAACCTCCGCGTTGGCTCGCAGCACGGTGAGAGGCGTTCGCAACTCGTGCGACGCGTCCGCGACGAAGGCGTTCTTCGCCCGCAAGGCGTCGGCGAGCTGCTGGGCCGTCTGTTGCTGCTGACGAACCCGGCTCAAAGTAGAGTACGCCAGCCCCATTCCCAGCAGAACCGATCCACCCAGGACGGAGAGCAGTGTGAACCTCGCCGTGTCGGCCGCCTGATCTACTGTGCGGAGCGATGCGGCCGCGCGTTGCTCGCCGAAGTGATCTATGTCCCGTGCGGCCAGTTCCAACTCGGAGAGCATTGCAAGCCCCTCGTCACTAGCCGCAGTGAAGGCGCTCGGATTTGTGTCATAGGCATCGATCGCTGGTCGGAAGTCCGAGTAGTATTCATCTGCCAGCCTATGCAGTCGGTCCATTCGGACCACCTCAGGATAGGCTGACTCTACTCTCGCCAGACGGCTTATCTGCTCCCTGAGTCGGAAGTACGCGCCCTCAAAATCAGCTCTGCCGCGACGTGATGGTCCGGAAAACAGGATGTTGCGGTGGTAGTGGCGCACATCGAGCACAGCCACCCTGAGGTCGTC
>JACDAU010000409.1 GCA_013695265.1 Chloroflexia bacterium | reverse complement strand
ATCACGTACGGAAAGACCTCCGCGCTCATGTCGTCCACGTTGCACTCCAGAAGCGTGACGGCGTCTGTTTCGAGCGTCGGTTGTGCAGCCTCCTCGGTGAGTATCGCACGCAGGGCATTCGGCCACGGCAACACCCGCGTGCCGAAGCCGTAGCCTATCCGTGTGGGACGCAACACCACCGAGTCCTCAAAGCGACCGAAATGTGCGACGAGCGCCGCGCCGGTTGGCGTCACCATCTCCCCCTCGCCTTGCCCTGGCAGGAGCGTCGCTCCGGAACCAGCGAGGATCTCCAGCGTCGCGGGCGCGGGGAGGGGCAACGTGCCGTGAGCGGCGCGGACGAACCCCGTCCCCAGCGGCAACGGCGAGCAGTCGAACTGTGACACGCCCAGATACGCCAGGCCGACACAGGCACCCACGATGTCGATGATCGCGTCAACCGCGCCCACCTCGTGGAAGTGAACCTCCTCGACTCCGGCGCCGTGTACCCGTGCTTCCGCGTGCGCGAGCAGCTCAAAGACGCCGAGTGCGTCCTCCTGAATGCACGATGAGAGGGACGACGAGTGGATGATCGCCCGGATGTCGGAGAGGTGGCGGTGCGGTTGAGGTCCGTCGTCAAGATGCACGTTGGCGCGGGTGCCGGTAACGCCGTGCTGCTCAACTCGCTCCTGCTCCAGCCGCCATCCAGGGAGGGCGAGCCTTTCGAGTTCTGCCACCAGGTGCTCGCGCGGTACGCCGAGGTCGAGAAGTGCGCCAAGCATCATGTCCCCGCTGATGCCGGAGTACGCGTCGAGGTAGAGGTCGCTCATGCGGTCTGGGCGTGCTCGATGCGGAGCTGTCCGCAAGCAGCCAGGATGTCCGCGCCGCGCTCGAGCCGGACGGTACACGGCACGCCCGCCGCGAGGACGGTGTCCTGGAACGCGCGGATCGCTTCCGGCGTCGGTGGCTTTAATGGACTGCCGGGCACGTTGTTCAGCGGTATCAAATTGACGTGACACAGCATCCCGTGCAGCAGACTGCCGAGGGCGCGCGCGTGCTCAACCGAGCTGTTCGAGTCGGCGATGAGCGCGTACTCGAAGCTGATCCGGCGGCCAGAACGCTCCGTGTACGCGCGGGCCGCGTCCACGAGCTCGTGGATGGGCCAGCGGTGGTTCACCGGCATCAGCGCGCCGCGTAACTCGTCGGTTGGGGCGTGCAAGCTAATCGCGAGATTTACGGGCAGATCGGCCTCCGCGAAGCGATGGATCTGCGGCACGATGCCGACCGTGGATACCGTGATCCGACGCGCGCTGAAGCGCATCCCCTTCGGTTCGTGCAGGTTCTCGATCGAGCGCCACACGGCGCGGGGATTGGCAAGCGGCTCGCCCATGCCCATGTACACGACGTTCGTGAGCCGTCGGCCCTCCTGCTTCAGGTCGCGGGCGAAGTACAGGATCTGCGCCACGATCTCTCCCGCTGAGAGGTTGCGGTCAAACCCGCCCAGCCCGGTCGCACAGAAGACACACCCCATCGCACACCCGGCTTGCGAGCTAACGCACACGGTTGCCCGCCCGTCCTCGTACCGCATCAGCACGCTCTCAACTGCTGTGCCGTCGTGCAGCCCGAAGAGCACTTTGTGCGTCGCGCCACCGTCCGCTTTCCAAGTGTGCAACGGTGCGATGTGCGGCATTGGCAGGCCATCCGTTATGCGGGCACGGAGCTCTGCCGGAAGTGTGCTGATATCTCGCATATCCTCGCACAGATCCGCGTAGACACCCTTCCATATCTGCGTCGCGCGATACTCCGGCTCGTCGTGCTCGCGACACCAGGTGCGTAACTCCTCAAGGCTGACGTCGAGCACACTCGTGGGCGGTTTCGGGCTGCGGGGCGTCGCGCCTTCCGACCTTGGGGTTAGCTGGATCATCTCCATTGTAGTATTCACGCGTCCATTATAGCCGACGTCCCTGCCTTCGCCCGCGCGGTCGCGGAGTGATCGGCTGCTTTACAACGTGGACGGCTCCGTGATATGTTGCCCGTAGGCGTGACCGGTGTGGTCGGCATGCACAAGCCAGAAGGAGAGCGCGTGACGACAACCAGCGCCGAGAAAATCACCGTAATTGACTTCGGCGAGTACAAGATACGCGGTGAGCTCATCGCGATGGTCACAGCGTATGACCACCCCACGGCTCGCTTTGCGGATGAGGCGGGTGTGGACGCCATTCTGGTCGGCGATTCCATTGGGAACAACGTTTTGGGATATGCCTCGACACTTTCGGTCACGATGGACGAGATGGCCGCACACTCGCACGCGGTGAGCGGCGCGGTTCGGCGCGCGCTCGTGGTCGCCGATCTGCCCTATATGAGCTACCAGCCATCTACCCGCGACGCGATTCTCAGTGCGGGGAGGCTGATGAGCGAGGGCGGGGTGGATGCGGTGAAGCTGGAAGGTGGCGGGGCGATGGTCTCGACGATTCGGGCGCTTGTCGGTGCTGGCATCCCCGTGATGGGACACCTCGGGCTGACGCCCCAGTCCGCCGCCGCGCTGGGCGGCTTGCGCGTCCAGGGCCGGCAGGCGGAGGCTGCGGCGCGGCTCGCTGCGGAGGCGCGGGAGCTGGAGGATGCCGGTGCCTTTGGGATCGTGCTGGAAGCGATCCCCGCCCGCGTCGCCGAACTGGTTACCCGCTCGCTGCGCGTGCCCACAATTGGCATCGGCGCAGGCGTCCACTGCGATGGACAGGTGCTCGTGATGCACGATATGTTTGGCCTCGCCGATCAGACGCCCCGCTTCGCACGGCAATACGCCGACCTGGGCGCGGCGTTCCGCACGGGATTCGCGGCGTATCGAGCCGAGGTGAAGGACCGTCTGTTTCCCGCAGAGGAGCATAGCTTTAAGATGAAGTCCGAGGAACTCGATCTCCTGCGTGGCCTGCTGACCGGTGACCGCTCATAACCGCAGTTGCCGTCCGTGGCGGACGTGCTCAACGCCCTCGATTGAGCGACAACTGTTGAACGTCCTCGCGCGGGCACTGCTCTGGCTGCTGGTTCTCCTCACCCTCAGTGGGTGTTCCATGCGCGCGCCCGCGCCGACGCCGACCGTGCGTGAGGTTGACCGGGCGATTTGGAAGCCGAGCGCGACCCAGAGAGGGCCGCTTGGCAAAACGTCGCGGGCGGCAACCTCTGTTGCCAGGGAGCCATACGAGGCGACCGTCTTCCCAGAGCCGCCGCCCGCGACTGCTACCGTCCGTGCGACGCGTCTGGCAACCGCCATTCCAGCCCCGCGCGATGCACCCACGCCAACGAAGGCGGCGCCGAGCGCGTCGAAGGTGCGGTCGCGAACGGCACCGGTGCGGAAGCCGGTCACTCTGGCGAGCGCGCGGCGTGGGATTCAGCAGACGGTGGATCGCTACTACGACGCGTTGGACACGAGGGACGTACGACTCTTCCGCTCTACGGTTGTTCCCGACAATCCGTACTGGCAGGCGGTGCAGGAGGAACAGTATGCCCTCTGGCTCGTCAACTATGCCGAGGGTGACGCCAGCGCGCGGGTGCGGGATGTCCGTCCATTGAGACGGGGCTACTACAGCGGGAAGATCGACCTAACGTTGCAATTTGACAATGAAGAGTACGGTAGGGCCACGCAGGACTGGGTCTTCCGTAGGGTGGCCGGCCGTTGGAAGCTGGCCGAGCCGACGCGGCGGGAGCTCGGTGCGCTGCGGTCGATGCGCGGCGAGGGGATCACCCTCGAGTACTATCCCTGGGACGCGGCGCAGGCGGAGCGCGTCCTACGCATCTCCGAATCGGCGTACCGAACAGTCAGCGGTCGCGTCGCCCTCCGCGCCAAGCAGCGTATTCGCGTTCGGTTGCTGCCCGCATATGAGGTCTCGCCCGGACTAGCGGCGGGGGAAAGCGTGGGATACTATCGCAGCGCGAGTCCGAACTCGCTCTTTCTGCGGAGTCCTGGCTCGTTTGGCTTCGGGACATACCGCCCGTACAGCTCGCCGTATGATGAGCTGGCGAAGACCGCCACGCACGAGATGACGCACCTGCTGGCCGACCGGCGCGTCCCTCTGGGCGACCTACCCGACTGGATGACGGAGGGCCTGGCCGAGTGGGTTTCCGGCAATCCCCGGCCGTACGAGATCCACCGCGCGCTGCAAAAAGACGGCCTGTACCGTCTGCGGCAACTTGCAGCCTTTGAGCGGCTGTCCAGCGGCGCGGGGCTCGCGTACGCACAGTCCTATGAGGTCGTGTCGTACATAATACAGACGCACGGCCTGGATGGCTACTGGCGCCTGGCGAGAGCCCACCGTCGGTACGGCTCGGTGGATCGGCCGTTCCGCGAAGCGCTTGGCACGGGACGGCCGGAGTTCGAGCGGGAATGGCTACGCTTCGTCCGCGACAAGTACGACTCGGACCCGGAGCCATAAGTGCGGGGGAAGCAGGAATCGCTGGAGATCGCGGCGCGCGCCCTGCAGGCGTGCCGGGCAGACGAGGCGCAAGCGGTGCTGTGTTTGCGGCGGCTGGAGACCACCAATTACGCGGATAACCACATCGGGCAGGGTACTTCGGAGGAAAGCGAGTCCATGTATCTTCGCGTCCGGCACGCTGGGCGTGAGGTCTGGGGCATCACACCCGGCAGTGATGAGGCTTCCCTGGCACGGCTGGTGGAGGATCTCGCCCGCGTAGCCCGACGCGCCACCCCGGTACGGGCGCTGCCACCCCTGTCTGGTCCACAACAGTACCCGGTGACCCAGCCGTACTGCCCTTTGTCCGCCCTCTGGACGCCGGAGCAGCGCGCCGAGACCGTGGGGCTCATCGTCGAGCAGGCGCGCGGCAACCGGCTCTCTGCGTCCGGCGTGTATCGGACGGGCGTACGCCAGGTGGCGATCGCGAACACCGCAGGCCTTCAGGCCTTTGAGTCGAGGACTGATACCGGGCTCCACGCGATCGTTGTTGGCGCTGGAGGTTCGGGCTATGGCGCCGCGTATGCGCGCGACGTGCGGCAGATTAACCCGTTCGACGTGGCGGAGCAGGCCATCTCAAAGGCGTTGATGGGCGCTGTCCCAACCACGATCGAGCCCGGCGAGTACGAGGTCGTGCTGGAGCAAAACGCGGTCGCGGACGTACTTCGCTGTCTGCGGCCCGGCTTCGGCGCGCGCGCGGTCCAGGAGTACCAGAGTGTGCTTTCCGGAAACGCCGGCCAGGAGATCACCGGGCCACTAGTCACGCTCACCGATGATCCCCTGTCGCTCGATGGCCTGCACAGCGCCTTCGACTTCGAGGGCACGCCGCGTCAACCGGTCGAGATCTTGCGCGGGGGAGTCGCGGTGGGCCCGGTTCACGACACCACCACCGCGGCGTCAGCCGGGACGGTGAGCACAGGGCACGCAGCCGAACCTTCGGCGGATCGGGTGGGTGAACCCGTCGCCTCAAGCATCTTCATGGAACACGGCGAGGCGGAGTTGGAGAACATGATTGGCGCTGTCCGGCGGGGGCTCCTCGTATCCCGGTTAGGCGGGCTGCGCGTCATTGACCCAGTGC
>JACDAU010000362.1 GCA_013695265.1 Chloroflexia bacterium | reverse complement strand
TCCACGAACGCCTGCAGGACCTCTCTGAGATGGTCGGCGGCTATGACTTCGCGCAGGTAATCGCCGCGTACTGGCGGGGGCATGATACCGCCGACGAGGCGCTGAAGGGCGACGCGGTTCGCTGGCTGCGGGGGGAGTTCACCACCCGCACAGACGCCCGCAACGCGCTCGGCGTGCGCACGTTCGTGGACGACGCGCGCGTCTATGACCACCTGAAGCTACTCGCCCGCTTCGTGACGCTCGCGGGGTACGCGGGGCTGCTCGTCTGTCTCGATGAACTGGTCAACCTCTACAAGCTCTCGAACACCCAGGCTCGCAACGCAAACTACGAACAGGTGTTGCGCATCCTCAACGACAGCCTCCAGGGCTCCGTGGCGGGGCTCGGCTTCCTGCTCGGCGGCACGCCGGAGTTCCTGCTCGACACCCGCCGAGGATTGTACAGCTACCCCGCACTCCAGTCACGCCTCGCGGAGAACTCGTTCGCCACCCAGGGCCTTGTGGACTACTCCGGCCCAGTGCTACGGCTCGCAAACCTCAGCCAGGAAGATTTCTACGTGCTGCTCACCAAGCTGCGCCACGTGTACGCTGCCGGCGACCCGGCAGCATATCTCATTCCCGACGATGGGCTTGTGGCGTTCATGCAACACTGCCTGACGCGCGTCGGCGAGGCGTACTTCCGCACTCCTCGGACGACGATTACGCAGTTCGTGAACCTGCTCGCCGTGCTGGAGCAGAACCCGGAAGCGTCGTGGCGGAACCTCGTCGGTCAGGTCGAGATCGCACCCGAGGGCAACCCCGATCTCGCACCGCTCGCTGATGACGCAGACGCCCGCTCCGCAGCAGCGCACGTCGTGCCGGAGGACGATGGCGACCTCTCCTCCTTCCGGCTCTAACCGCTCCGCCGCCTTCGAGCGGCTGCATCCCAGCGTGCAGCGCTGGGTGTGGGAGCAGAACTGGCGTGAGTTGCGTGACGCTCAGGAGGCGGCGGTCGAGCCGATCCTCGCGGGCGACACGGATGTGATCATTGCCGCCGCGACCGCCTCAGGCAAGACAGAGGCGGCGTTTTTGCCCATCTGCTCCAAGCTCCTGGACGCAGGCGCGGACGGCGCGGGGGTCCAGGTCTTGTATATCAGCCCGCTCAAGGCGCGCATCAACGACCAGTATGGCCGGCTGGATGCTCTGTGCGAGCGGCTGGAGTTGCCCGTACACCGCTGGCACGGCGACGTGCCCGGCTCGCGCAAGGCGAAGGTGTTGCGCCAGCCGGGGGGGGTGCTGCTCATCACGCCCGAGTCGCTCGAAGCGCTCTTCGTCAGCCACGGCTCGCGAATCACGGCCCTGTTCAGTCGGCTCGCCTACGTCGTCGTAGACGAGCTGCATTCGTTTATCGGCGTGGAGCGGGGGGCACAGCTCCAGTCGCTCCTGCATCGACTGGAGCTTGCGCTGCGCCGGAAGACGCCACGCATTGGACTTTCCGCAACGCTCGGCGACATGTCCGCAGCAGCAGAGTTTCTTCGTCCCGAGCGCGCCGATGGCGTGCGGCTCATCACCTCTTCGGACGACGGGCAGGAACTGAAGCTGCAACTTCGTGGGTACGTGAGCGCGCCGCCACGCCTGACCGACCGCGCCGCCGCCGCGCTGGAGAAGGCCGGGAAGCAGGTGGAAATGGAGGACGTGGTCGAGGAGGAGAAACTCACGATCAGCGAGCACCTCTACAACGCGCTCCACGGCACGGACAACCTGATCTTCGCCAACTCCCGGAAGCAGGTGGAGACGTACGCCGATTTACTCGCGCGCATCTGTGCGCGGCGGCGCGTGCCGAACGAGTTCTGGCCACACCACGGCAGTCTCTCGAAGGAGTTGCGCGAGCACGTCGAGATGCGCCTCAAGGACCGGAGCCTCCCGATTAACGCCGTCTGCACCTCCACCCTGGAGATGGGTATCGACATCGGCTCCGTGGCGAGCATCGCGCAGGTCGGCGCGCCGATCTCCGTCTCCAGCCTGCGCCAACGCCTCGGCCGCTCTGGACGCAGGGGCGAAGCCGCCGTGCTGCGGATGTACATCTCCGAACAGGAGGTAACCCCACAGACCCCACCTTCGGACGCGCTGCGGGCGGAACTGGTGCAGGGAATCGCGATGGTCCGCCTGCTGCTCGGGCGCTGGTACGAGCCGCCAGTGGCGGGGGACATGCACCTCTCGACGCTCGTGCAGCAGATCCTCTCCCTCATTGCCCAGCACGGCGGGGTGGCGCCTGGCGAGGCGTTCGGCGCGCTTTGTGGACCTGGCGCGTTCGGCGGGGTGGATCGTGGGGCGTTCGCCTCTTTACTGCGCGCGATGGGCCAGGCCGACCTTTTGATGCAGGCGCCGGATGGCACGCTGCTGCTCGGGACAGTGGGCGAGCGGGTCGTGAACCACTACAGCTTCTACGCAGCGTTCGCCACGCCGGAGGAGTACCGGCTGACGAGTGAGGGGCGCAACCTCGGCACCCTGCCGATCGAGTATCCGCTGGTCGAGGGCGCGTATCTGATATTCGCCGGCAGGCGGTGGCGGATCCTCTCAGTGGATGAGACGCAGCGGGTGGTGGACCTCGCGCGCGCCGCAGGGGGGCAGGCCCCGCGTTTCGGCGGCACCCAGGCGCCCGTACACGACCGGGTTCGGCGGGAGATGCTCGCCGTGTACCGCGACGAC
>JACDAU010000360.1 GCA_013695265.1 Chloroflexia bacterium | reverse complement strand
ACGCCCACGAGCAACAACAGGAACAGGGCGAGCCACTCCGCCGGGTCGGCGACCGTGAAGGTGGTGCGGGGATGGATGAAAAGCCAGTTGTAGGTCAGGAACGCCGCCGCGGACGCGAGTATCGCCGGCCCCCTGCCGTATGCCACGGCTACGGCGAGCACCGCGATCAGGTACAGCATCGAGATGTTGGAGATGGACACGAGCTTGGTCACGACGCCGATCACCGCGCTCACGAGTGCGATGGAGAGGAGGGCGACCCCGTAACCGAACCAGCACTCGCCGCAGGCAGCTCGGAGCCCGCTCGCACCACTCACCTCAGTACCTCTTTCTAGCAGCCCAAGCATGACAGGCCACCTGCTATTCACCAGTTGGCCGCTTCGTCCTGGACGCGGGTATGCCTGGCCATTGGCTTCGCTCGCTCGCGATCGGCGACATGCGATCAAACCTATTATTATGGCGCATGGTGCCGTCTGTCCGGGTGGATTGAGTGTAACGGCACAACGCTGACTAGCTAGATCGTCTTCGCCGCCACTGCGCCCGTACCGCGCGTCGCGGAGTGCAAAGCGGCAATGACCGCGCGCCTGGTATACACCCGGACAAGTTGCTTGCGGTACTCCTCCGAGGCGTACAGGTCGCCGAGAAAGTCAATGCCGTTGCCGGCCTGCTCGGCGGCCTGAGTGACGGTAGCGTCGTCCAGCGCCGAACCCCGCAGGGCGACCTCGGTGTGAGCAGCTCGGACCGGCGTGGCGCCAGCGCCGGTTATCGCGACGCGACAGTCGGCACAGCCACTTGCCTCGTCGAGCACGAGGATCGCGGCAACGCCGGTCACTGCGTAGCCAGACGCGGGGTGTGCAAACTTTTGATAGGACATACCGAACCGGCCGACAGGTATTGCGATTTCGATCTCGGTCAAGATCTCGCCAGGCTCGACTGCGGAGGTGAGGAGGTCCACAAAGAACTCCTCTGCGCGAACCGTTCGCTCTCCCACTGGTCCCACCAGGTGCATCCGGGCGTCGAGCGCCAGAGCAACGGCCGGCCAGTCGCCCGCAGGGTCCGCATGCACGAGGGAGCCACCGATGGTTCCTCGGTTGCGGACCATCGGATCACCGATCAGCGTCGCGGCGGCGGGCAGCACCGGAAGCGCCGCCTTCAGTTCCGCCGAGTGCTCTATCGCGGCGTGCGTCGTCATCGCGCCGATTGTCACACCACCGTTCGCGAGGGCGATTCCGCGCAAGGCGGCGATTCGGTTCAAGTCCACGATCACGGACGGCGTTGCGAGCCGAAGCTTCATCAATGGGACGAGACTGTGGCCGCCCGCGAGCACCTTTGCCTCGTCACCATGCTCTGCGAGCAAGGCGACCGCGTCCTGTACCTCCTCCGGGGCGTGGTATTCGAACATCCCGGTGATCACGCCGTCCCCCCAGTTTCTTCCTGGCTGGCCCGCCCCGAGACGTCATTAAGGCCACCGTTGCGCGCGACATACTGCACGGCCTTCACGATGTTCTGGTAGCCGGTACAGCGGCAGAGGTTTCCTTCCAGGGCGTGACGGATCTCCGCTTCGCTGGGATCCGCGTTATGTGTCAGGAGGTCGTAGCTGCTCATGATCATCCCTGGCGTGCAGTAGCCGCATTGCAAACCGTGCTCTTCCCAGAATCCCTGCTGCAAGGGATGGAGTGTGCCATCGGTGGCCAGCCCCTCAATCGTGAGCACGTCACTGGCGGTTGCTTGCACAGCAAAGACGGTACACGATTTGACTGCCTGACCGTTCAGCAGCACAGTACACGCCCCGCACTGACTGGTGTTGCAGCCAACGTGCGTGCCGGTGAGTCCGAGCCTGTTCCGCAGGTAGTCAACAAGCAGCAGCCGGGGCTCGACTTCGCCCGTCCTGCCGGTCCCATTGACGGTGATCGCGATGGAGTATGTCGCCATGCCTCACTCCTTGTTTATCGTCAGTAGTCGAACCATTCCCCGAAGCGGATGCCAAAGTGTATCAATCACGCGCTGGGGCTGCCTGATTTTGAATCTGACTTTCCATGCATCGGAAGAACTTGCCCACGATCATTCTCGCTGCAGGCACCATCAGCCGCTGCCCGACGGAGGCCAGCGGACCGCTGACCTGGGCATCGCCGTTGTATTCGATTCTGGTTTGCGGTCCCATATCTTCGAGCCGGATGTTGCCCGTGCCGGCTACGAACCCACCGGAGAAGTTACCCTCCATCGACAGGGTATAACTTTCCGGCGGTTGGGGGTCGCGCAAGGTGATAGTGCCGGAGAACTCTCCCTTGACGCCCGCCATCCCCGCCCGAAGCCGCGCCTCGTACCGCCCCTCGCCCGTCTGCTCGAACTTCTCGACGCCGGGCAAGCAACTACGCAGGGCGTCCACGCTCATCAAGGTGTCGAAAACCATCTCTCGTGGCGCTTGAATGGTGTAATTGCCGTTCAGTTTCACGCGGATCTCTCCTGTCAGACACCAGCTAACCCTTCGCTCGAACATCCAAGTCCGCGTAGAATAGCACGAGGACGGGAAACGGGCAAGAGGACAAACTCAATACAGCGTCGTGTGGTGCAGCAGAATGTGGATAAGCTAAGACTTGCTCGTCAGCGTGACTTTCTGGAGGAGGCGATCATCGAGGACGATGCAAGGGCGATTCTTGCTGCGGGGCTCGCGGCGGTCGAGCCGCGGCGCGCCGTGCGTCAGGCGCTGAACGGCTGGCTACGCGACGGCGAACTCACGCTTGATGCCGTGGACCGCATCTTCCTGATTGGCGCGGGAAAAGCCGCCCCCGGCATGGCCCTCGGTGTGCTCGACGTTCTGCCGCGGCCATTGACCCACGGCGTCCTGGTCACCAAGGACGGCCATAGCCAGCCGGTGCCGGGGGTGGACGTGTTCGAGGCCGCCCATCCGGTACCAGACCAACGAGCACTTGCGGGGGCAGAGCGCGCACTCGCGTTGGCATCGGAGGCAGGGCGCGACGATCTCGTGTTCTGCGTACTCTCCGGCGGAGCGTCCGCTCTCTGG
>JACDAU010000352.1 GCA_013695265.1 Chloroflexia bacterium | reverse complement strand
CTGGAAGACGTGTATAACGCCAACCGGCTACACTCGAGCCTGGGGTATCTACCGCCGGTCCGGCGTTCACCATTTGTTCACCGGTTTGTCCCCGAGCGTTCACCCGGCTGACGACTCCGGGGATCCTGGCGGGGCGTAACATAGGACAAGGGGCGGCACCGACGGGGTAGCTGTAGGCATCGTGGCCGGTGGGAAGGAGCGCAGATGAGAGTACTCTCCCGCTTATGCCTTTTGCTCCTCGTGGCCCCAGCACCCAGCATCTCCAGTGTCGCGTTGCTGACGCCCCCTATATCTCGGCCCGTTACAATGACGCTGACCTGCTCGAGCCCCGCCCGCGATAAGCCCGCGAGAGGAGCGGACGATGCGACCCGCCACGGCGTACGCGCTGCCTCTCGGCTCCACAGTGAGGGCGGCGACCGAGGGCGACTGGAAGTATGCGGTCAGGTGCGCAGGGAGGACGCGGTGGGGCGTCCCGCAAGGTGGGTATGAGTGATGGGGCGCACGCCCCAGGAAAGTAGGGGAAGGATGACCGACGCAACCCCAGCCGATCAGGGGCCAGTGTATCGCTTCCTCGACCGCGCGCTCTTCCGGCTGGAGGCGGCGACGATCGCGGTGCTGCTGCTCGTCACCCTGATGCGGCCGGCGACCGGGCTGTTCGGCATCCCTGCCTGGGGACTCGTCCTATTCATCGGGTCCTACAGCCTGCTCGCCAACCTGCTCGAGCACCGCTCGCCCTCCCGGCGCTCATTCGCGACGAAGAGTCTCCTTGACCTACCGGTAACTGGACTGGTCTACCTCCTCGCCGGTGAGCCCGGAGGGCCGCTGTTCATCCTCTTTATCCTGGCCGTCGACTGTGCGGCCGCGAGCATGACGCCCCGCGGCACCCTGATCTACACCGCTGCTACCGTGGTCGTCGCTGCTGCCATAGACTTGATCCTCGCCACGGGATCGCCGACCCCGATAGATGTGCAGCCATTGGTGACGCGCCTAATCGTGCTCGTGCTCGTCGGGCTCGGTATGGCGGTGGTGATGCGCCGGTTGCTGCTGGAGCGGGAGGCTGCCCGCTCTGTCCGCGACCAGGCCGAGCGGCTGGGGGAGCTGGACCGGCTCCGCGCCGACTTCATCTCCTCGGTCTCCCACGACCTGAGGACGCCGCTCACCGCCGCCCGCGCGGGCCTGGGTATGCTCGAGATGGGCGCGGCCGACCTGCTGCCGCCCGACGAGCGCGAGCTGCTGAGGGATGCCCGCATCAACATCGAGCGGCTCGGCCTGCTCATCGACGACCTGCTGGCCTACAACCAGATGGAGGCCGGCACCCTCCGCCTCGATCTGCAGCCGCTCGACCTGCGCGCCATCGCTCTGGGCGCAGTGCCGTCCGTGCATGTCCTGATCCGGCAGAAGGGGCAGGAACTGGAGATCGACCTGCCCGAGGCCCTGCCGACCGAGGGCGACCCTCGCCGGCTCGAGCAGGTGGTCATGAACCTGCTGGTCAACGCCCACAGGCACACCCCCTCCGGCACCCGCATCCGAATCTCCGGCGGACTTCCGGACGGCGAGGTGCTGCTCTCGGTCTGCGACGACGGCCCCGGCATACCGGGTGCGGAGCTGGAGGCGGTCTTCGGGCGCTACCACCGTATCGCCGCCGTGGACGCCGGATCGGGGCTTGGCCTGGCAATTGCCAAGGGGATCGTCGAGCTGCATGGTGGGCGGATATGGGCGGAGAGCGAGCCCGGGCGAGGCGCTACATTCCACATCGCCCTGCCACGCTATAGGAATGGGGACGAGCCATCATTATGAAGCTGCTCATCGCCGAGGACACGCCGGAGATCGCCAGGGCGGTCGCATATGGAGCGCGGCTGACGTGGCCGGTTTGCCGCGTGACCATCGCGACGAGTGGCATGGAGGCGCTCACCCGCTTCGGGGAGGAGGAGCCCGACCTGGTGGTGCTCGACGTGCAGATGCCACCACCCAACGGATTCGAGGTGTGCAGGCATATCCGGGAGAACTCCACCGTGCCCATCCTGATGCTCACCGTGCGCGACGCGACATTGGACAAGGTCCATGCGTTGGACCTGGGCGCGGATGATTACCTGACCAAGCCATTCGACCACCTGGAGCTGCTGGCCCGCCTGCGGGCGCTGGTGCGCAGGTCCAGTATCCAGGCTGATTCTCCCTCGCACTTCGCGGCGGGCGACCTCACCCTCGACTTCGCGGCGCAGGAGGTGCGCGTCGGGGGCAAGGAGGTCCGGCTGACCCCCACGGAGTACCGCCTCCTGGAGGTGCTGGTGCGCCGAGCGGGCGCGGTCGTGCCCCACCAGGTCCTCCTCCAGGAGGTCTGGGGACCGGAGTACGTCGCGGTTCCCCAGTACCTGAAGGTGTTCGTGCGCCGGCTGCGCAACAAGCTCGGCGACGACCCGGATGCCCCCCGGTACATCCATACCATCCGCGGCACCGGCTACCGCTTCTCCTCTCCGCGCTAACCGCCTGACTACCTCCCGCCTGGCGCGGCTCTTTCGGACCCGGCTGTCGGGAGCGGCCCTCCCACCCTCGCGGGGCCGGGCGAAGATCTCCTTATCTCTCTTTCGGTAGCTACCACGTCTTTCTCCCAGTGGCGCCTACCTGCTGTTCACCGAATGTTCACCCGATTGCCCCCTTGCGTTCACCGTACACGAGGACCCTAGGCAGTCGCGTTGTGTATATTCGGGCAGCGGGGTACGAACTCACGGCTACCGGGCTGGCGGGGAGCGAGGCCATGACGAGATTGGCAGAGGCGCTCCAGGCGCTCGGACTTGAAGGAGAGGTCGGTCTGGCTGGCCGCTGGGTGAAGGTCGGAGAGGACCGATGCCCCGTGTACGTGTACGAGGCGGCGAGAGGCGGCGGCTACTACAGCTGGTGCGGCTGCCCTGAGGCGCGGACGGTCCAGTTCTACCGAGATGCGACGGAGGCCATACAGGCGGGTCTCCATCGCGCAGCCGGAAGGACGACGGTAGAAGCCATGGATGCAGCCGCTATGGAGGGGGTGGTGAGCAGCCAGAAACAACCGGCTAAGTGATGCAGATAAATAAGGAGCAGGCATTGAAATCAGCAGCTTCAGCCCTAGTGGCATTCATCCTCGCGCTCACGCTGGCGGCCCCGGCGTTGGCGCAGGGCGAGGACCCGATCGTACAACTCCCACCCGGATTCCAGATCGAGAAGGTGGTCGACAAGCTCACCTACCCGAC
>JACDAU010000221.1 GCA_013695265.1 Chloroflexia bacterium | reverse complement strand
CAGGGACAAGGCGACGAACGGGGTGGACGACGACGGCAACGGGTACCTCGATGATGTTCACGGCTGGGACTTCCTCGGGAACAACAAGAGTTGCTACGACGGCAACGCCACCAATCAGGGGGAGAAGCACGGCACGCACGTGTCCGGCACCATCGGCGCCCAGGGGGACAACGGCATCGGCGTCGCCGGCGTGAACTGGAACGTGACGATCATCTGCGGCAAGTTCCTCGGTGGGAACGGCGGCACGACGGCGGATGCCATCGAGGCCGTGGACTACTTCACCGATCTGAGGAAGAACCGTGGCATCAACGTCGTCGCCACGAACAACTCGTGGGGCGGCGGAGGGTATTCCCAGTCGCTCTACGACGCGATCGAGCGCGCGAATACGGCGGGAGTTCTCTATATAGCGGCTGCCGGGAACGGGGGCAACGATGGCATCGGTGACAACAACGACCGGACACCACACTACCCATCGAGCTACACGAATGCTAACGTCGTAGCGGTCGCGTCGACGAACAACGCTGGCGGCAGGTCTACGTTCTCGAACTACGGGTTGAACAGCGTGGACATCGGCGCGCCCGGCACGAGCATCTACTCGACGCTGCCGAGCTACCTGTCGACCCCCTACGGCTCCTACAGTGGCACCTCGATGGCGTCGCCGCACGTCGCCGGTGCCGCTGCCCTGTACGCGAGCGTCCATCCAGGCGCTTCCGCTGCGCAGATCAAGGCGGCGCTCCTCGACACCGCCATCCCGACCGCGTCCATAGCGCGGGACAGCAATACCCCCGTCGCGACGGGCGGGCGGCTGGACGCCAATGCGACGCTGGGGGGCAGAACTGCACCGCCCATGGTGCTCGGTGTCACAGTCACGACGAACAAGCCGGCGTATAGCTTCGGTGAGACTGCGACGATCACCGTCCGTGTGAGCGATGGCGTTGACGCCGTGAGCGGTGCGACGGTGAGCCTCAGTGTGCGCACGCCAAAGGGCAAGACGTCCACGTACAGCGGGACCACGAACGCGGATGGCACGGCGTCGTTCCCGTACACCCCGATGCTTAAGCGAGATGGGGCGGGCACATACACCGCGTCCGGAACCGCGAGCAAGACCAGCTACGACGGCGGTACGGCCAGCACGACGTTCACGTTCAAGCGGTAGTGCACGGATCTTGGTCCGGAGGAGACGGTGACGCCCCCCGATAGAGCTGGAACCAAACGGAAAAACATTGCCTCCGGCACGCCCTGGGAGCCGCTCGTCGGCTACTCTCGCGCCGTGCGAATCGGCCCGCACGTCCATGTTTCGGGTACCACGGCGACCGATGAGGCGGGGGAAATCGTTGGGCACGGCGACGCATACGCGCAGGCCGTGCAGACCCTGCACAACATCGAGTCCGCGCTTGCGCCTGTGGGGGCGGCGCTTTCGGACGTCGTGCGCACGCGCATCTACGTGACCGACATCTCCCGCTGGGAGGAGGTCGGCCGGGCGCATGGCGCGTTCTTCGGTGCTATCCGTCCGGCGACGAGCATGGTCGAGGTCAGCAGGCTTATCTCCTCCGAGATGCTCGTCGAGATCGAGGCGGACGCGTACGTGGGCGGCTCATAGCCGGTCGGACGTGGTGATAGGTGATATACTAACCATCCGTCGTGCCTGTGTGCCCGGTATCCGTCCAGACCCGCACCACGACCGACTCGGAGGCCGCATGACAGAGCAGATCACAGCACAACAGGACCCCGCGCTCGGCGCGCGCATCCTCCGGCGGACGCCGCTGTATTACGAGGCGGGCGCAGACCCCGAGACCGAGCGCCCGGCGTTTGTTCGGGCAGGTTCCAGCCTCGCGCCAGTCGGTGACGCCACGGCTGTGATCGGCGACGACGCCCGATTCGTTGCCCTCCTGCCGTCGGACGGCAACAAGGCGACCAGCATCCCGCTGCCAGCAGATTCGCAGGGCCATCGAGTGTCCGACGACGCGCACCAGAACAAGCAGCAGAAGCTCGACCTGGAGGCGTGCGTCACGATACCGATGGACGGCGGTGAGCGGCTGCTGGCGATGGGGTCCGGCTCCGGGCCTGAGCGGGAGACCCTCGTCCTACTCACGTGGACCGGAGGCGCGGCGCCGGAGATCGCGGTACACGACCTTCCCGCGCTGTACGCCACACTTCGCGAGGATCACGCCTTCTCGGGCTGTGAGCTCAACGTCGAGGGCGTCGTCTATTTGCAGACGGACACCCTGCGCCTCTTCCAGCGGGGGAACGGCACGCCGCGAGACGGCCTCCGTCCCGTGAACGCCACGGGCGACCTGCGCTGGTCCGAACTCTGGGCATACCTGGCCGACCCGGATACCGCCCCGCCGCCCCGCCTCTCGAACATCGTGGAGTACGACCTGGGCACGCTCGACGGCGTCCGCCTCACCTTCTCGGACGCCGAGATCCTCGGGGAATCGATCGTGTACTCCGCATCCGCCGAGGAGCAAGGGGGCGATGGCCGGGTCGCCGGCTCGGTGCTAGGGGTGATCGATCACGCGGGCGCTCGCTGGGCGAAGCTCACGGATCAGGATGGCTCGGCCTTTCAGGGGAAGATCGAGGGACTTAGCTTCGTCCACGGGAACCCCCAACTCGTGCGGTTCGTCGTCGATGAAGATAACACTGAGACGCCCTCGGATCTGTACGAAGCGGAGCTCACCGGGCCGTGGGACGGGTAATGCAGTCGAGCCGTTCGGGAGATCCCGCGCGGGTTGGCGCTGCGACAGGAGTGAGGGATGCACATATTCCTGGAGACCGAACGGCTGGCGCTACGCCGGTTCACCGAGGCCGACGCGGATAACCTGGTCGCCCTCGACAGCGACCCGGAGGTCATGCGCTTCCTCACCGGCGGCGCGCCCACCCCCCGCGACGTGATCGAGCACGATATCCTCCCCGCGTTCCTCAGATACTACGAGCGTGGCGACCACTATGGCTTCTGGGCGGCCATTGAGAAAGACACCGGGGAGTTCCTGGGGTGGTTCCATTTCCGGCCAGGGAAGGACTCCGGCCCCGACGAGGCCGAGCTTGGCTACCGGCTGCGCAGAACGGCCTGGGGTAAAGGGTATGGCACCGAAGCATCTCGCGCGCTGATCCAGAAGGGCTTCAGCGAGCTGGGCGTGCGGCGCGTGACCGCCTCGACGTACGAGCACAATATCGCCTCCCGGCGGGTTATGGAGAAGGTCGGGCTGCGGTTCGTGCGAACGTTCCACTACACCCCCGAAGACCTCCAGGCGCAGGACACCTGCGACAGCACGGCTCAGGACATCTGGGACGGTGACGATGTCGAGTACGCGCTGGAGAAGTCCGAGTGGGAGGGGCGGACGTAGGGGCGTTCAACTGAACGCCCGGGCAACCCCGCCCCCGCGCCCCTGATTTGTGATGCGATGTTTCCGACATGAGACATAGGCACCCGGGCCGCCGAGGGAGCAAGTG
>JACDAU010000340.1 GCA_013695265.1 Chloroflexia bacterium | reverse complement strand
CGCAGGACGAGCCGTATCTGCCCCAGCGGGGAGCCGCTCTCCGCGAGCACAACGAGGAAGGTCGACTCGCTCAGCGGCCCCATGAAGAGGATGCCTTCGGCGTACTCCATCGTCGCTTGGAGGGGGTCGCCCAGGCTATTATCCGAGCCGAGCGCCATGAGGAAGGAGAAGATGCCCGAAGCCGACGCAGCCAGGGCCTCCAGGTCCTCGGATCGATCCGGGACGCTGACGACGATCATACCGTCGGTATCCACGACGGCGACGGCTGCGACCGATTCGGCCTCCTGTATATGCACGAGCGCTTCGCGGAAGCTGGGGTTCAAACGGCCGCCTCCCTGTTCAGGTACGTGTGGATACTTGGGTAATACCGCTGTGGTATCAGACCATGGATGCGCGTGCCGTCCTCGCAATACTCCTCTTCGAGCACCTGTCCGCGTTGGTGAAAGAGATCCACGAGGGCGCTGTTTGCATATGGCAAAAGCACGCGCACTTCCTTGAGATCGCCATCCACGAGCTTCTGGACGCGCTCGAGTAGCTCATCAAGGCCCCAACCCTGCTCGGCGGAGATGAGCACATACCCGTCGGGGTTATCGTCGGCCACATCCGGCCGCTCGCCGACACCCTTCGGCGCCAGCCGGTCGACCTTGTTGAGCGCGATGATTGCGGGCTTTTCCGCGGCATCAAGCGCCTCCAACGTCTCCCGCACGGTCGTGGCTTGCTCCTCCGCGTTCTCGTGTGTCACGTCGACCACATGCACGAGCGCGTCCGCTTCGCCGATCTCCTCGAGCGTCGCTCGGAAGGCCGCGACCAACCCGGTGGGCAGCTTCTGGATGAATCCCACGGTATCCGTCCACAGGCTGATCGTCCCGCCGGGCAACTGCACCTGCCGTGTAGTCGGATCCAGCGTGGCAAACAGCTTGTTCTCGGCCAGCACAGAAGCTCCCGAGAGCTTGTTGAGCAGCGTGCTCTTGCCCGCGTTCGTGTAGCCTACGAGAGCGACCACGGGAAAGCCTTCTTCCCGGCGGCGGTCACGGCTGGTGCGGCGATGCTTTCGCACCTGCTCGATCTGAGTCTTGATGTGATTGATCCGCTCGCGGGCTTGCCGGCGGTCCACTTCGAGCTGGGTCTCGCCCGGACCACGCAGGCCAACACCTCCGCCGGTAGCGCCACCTGCCGATCCCTGGCGCGAGAGGTGGGTCCACATTCTCGTAAGGCGGGGGAGGCGGTACTCTAACTGGGCGAGCTCCACCTGCAACTTGCCCTCATGCGTGCGCGCCCGTCGGGCGAAGATGTCGAGAATCAGGGCAGTGCGGTCGATGACCAGCACGCCCAGCTTTTCCTCGATGTTGCGCTCCTGGCTTGGGCTCAGTTCGTCATCGAAGAGTACGACCGTCGCACCCGTCGACCGCCGCAACTCCGTGAGTTCTTCCAGCTTGCCCTTGCCGAGGAACGTGCGCGGATGTGGCTCGTCGAGCTTCTGCGTCAGGCGGGACACCGCCTTCACATTGGCTGTTTCGGCGAGCTGCTCCAACTCGTCGAGCGAGTCCTCGATCTTCCACTGACTGTTCGGCGTATCGACACCGACCAGCACCGCCCGTTCTACCGGCGGTCGCGTGGGCAAGGAAGCGTGTCGACCCTGCTTCTGCCCATCCAACTCCGGGGCCACGTCATTTTCTCGATGGGATCCGTTCATCATAGGCTCGCATTATACTCCATTAGAGACGTCGTTCACATTGATTAGCTGTTTTTCGATTCGCCACCGCGCACGCTCAGCGGTTTCCGGCAGGGACGCGTCCAGCCATTCGACGCTCTCGAAGCGCCGGAACCAGATGTACTGGTGCCGTGCAAAGCGGTGGCTATCGTACCGCACTCGTTCCGCACACACCGCAAGTTCGGTCTGGCCTTCCCAATATGGTTGGAATTCCCCGTAGCCGATCGTGCGCAACGCTGGAAGGTCCCAGTCGTACCCTGCTTCAAGGAGATGCTCGATCTCCGCCAGCAGGCCCGTCTCCAGCATCCGCTGGACGCGGCGGTCGATGCGGGCATAAAGCGCGGGACGGTCCATCGTGAGTCCGAGCAGGAGCGTTCTGTATGGTGGTGGCGCCGCTCGCTGCTGCTCGGAGATACGCACCCCCGTGACCTGCCACACCTCCAACGCACGCGTGATACGGCGCAGGTCGTTCGGCATGATTTTGTCTGCAGCGGGCGGATCGATTTTTCGGAGCCGCGCATGCAGGGCGGGAACGCCATAGAGATCCGCTTCCTCTGCAAGCTGGTCCCGAAACGCGGCGTCGGGCGGCGCCTTGGGCACTGTCCACCCTTCGAGCACTGCACGCAGGTACTGCCCCGTGCCGCCCACGAGCAGTGGCAATCGTCCGGCGCGATGCAATCGCTCCACCGTTTCGTACGTCATGCCCTGCTGCTCGGCGAGGGTCCACGTCTCATTCGGAGAAACGAGGTCCAGGCCGTGGTGCGGCACGACATCGCGCTCGTCCTGCGTGGGCTTCGCGGTCCCGATGTCCATGCCGCGAAATACCTGTCGGCTATCCTGACTGATGATCTCGCCATTGAACTCGCGAGCGAGCTGCACAGCGAGCGCGGTCTTGCCCGAGGCGGTCGGGCCGAGCACGACAACAACCGGAATGGGTTCTGCGGTCTGACTCACGCCAACATCTTAACATGGCGTCGTACGAATCGGGTATGGCCAGCACCGTCGGCGATCCGTGGTGCGTTGTGAGACCCTCCGTCGATTGATACAATCAGTGAGCAATGGCAAGAGACCTGTATACAACCTCGACTACACGTGGCCGCACGCGCTCGGAAGCGCACTGGGGCCGGTTTGTCGTACTCGCCGCGCTTGTTGCGGCGGTAGCGGCCGGGTGGCTCTACCTCGACCCCACGCCGTCGGGCGATGCAAAGGTACCCGTCACGGTCGTGGTCCGGCAGGGTAGCGGCTGGGAGGAGGCTACGGCCGTGCTCCACGATCAGGGGTTGGTGCGCCGGCCGCTCACCTTCAAGGCGATCGTGCTGCTCTCCGGCGCTCGGGGTTCTCTCTTGCCCGGTAGCTACACCCTGCACAAGGGAACAAGCAGCCGCGACCTGATCGCGACGCTCACCGACCCCGAGGCCGGCGCCGCACTCGTGATACCGGAGGGCTGGCGACTGGAGCAGATTGGGGAGGCGCTGGTGGAGAAAAAGCTGAGTACCCAGGAGGAGTGGAACGCGGCGATCGACAGCCCCCCGGCTTCCCCGATCCTGCGGTCAAAGCCCCCTTCGGTTGATATGGAGGGCTATATCTATCCCGGGAGCTACGCCTTCACGGAGGAGAATGCGGGCGAGGAACTGGTCCGCGCGGGCCTGCGCAACCTGGAACAGAACCTGACCCCGGCGGTGACGAGCGGCCTGTCCGGACAAAGACTTACGGTACACGAAGGGCTCACCGTAGCCAGCGTCGTGGAGCGAGAGGCGCAAGTGCCAGAGGAACGCGCGGTGATCGCCTCGGTGTACCTGAATCGGCTGAAAGCGGGGATGCGCCTGCAAGCCGACCCGACAACACAGTACGCGGTCGGCGTCTCCGGAGCGTGGTGGAAACGCGGCCTGAGCAAAACGGACCTGCGCGATCCCTCTCCGTATAACACGTACGCGCACGAAGGACTGCCTCCGGGGCCGATTTGCAGTCCCGGTATCGCCTCAATACAGGCGGTCGCCCAACCGGCGCGGACCGAGTATCTGTACTTCGTTGCGCGCGGCGACGGCAGCCATGCGTTCGCGACGACGTACGCGGAGCACGAAGCGAATATCCGACGGTATCAGGGCCGCTGATGGATGTGCTCATCTGGGCAGTCGTCGGTGCCGCCCTGGGCTGGGTCGCGGGGCACGTGGCCCTGCTTGTGCCGACCGGCGAGTGGTCGCGAGGCTCCACATTCTTGCTGCGGCTGCGGACGGAGTGGAAGATCGAGCATGTGCTGGGTGCTCCAATCGGTGCCGTAAGCATCGCCCTGGCGTATAGCCTGCGCTCTGGCTGGTGGGACTTTCTGGCCACGAGCGTGTTCACTCTCCTGCTGACCTCCGTGCTTTTAGTCGACCTGCGACATCACCTCGTGTATCCTGTGATGCCATTCCTCGGATTTCTCTCAAGCTTGATCTTGAACCCGATCGGTGGAGAGGTTGGTTTCCTGAGCAGTCTGACGGCAGGTGCGGCGGCAGCGGGAGCGTTTTTCGCGCTCTTCCTGCTCGGAATCTTGCTGTTCCGCGTGCAGGCACTCGGCTTCGGCGATGTGCTGCTTGCCTTGATGATCGGCGGGATGGCGGGTTTACCTCTCATGCCGGCAGCGCTCTTCTTAGGAACGATTATTGGCGCTGTCGCCAGTCTCGGCCTTGTGATTCTGCGCCGCAAGTCACTGAATGAGTACATCCCGTTCGGCAGCGGTATGTGCCTGGCAGCGATCATAATCCTGATCGCCAGAGGAGGATAAGCCATGGCGCAAGCACATACTGGTCAAGAGAACGGATCACGGGACCGTGCCTGAGGAGCTGATGCAGCAGGCGCTGCGATCGTTGAGCTATGGCGCCTGTGTCGTCTCGACGGCGCGAAACGACGAGGAGGCCACGCTGCTTAGTCCGTGGGTGACACAGGTAAACCTCGAACCGCCGACCCTGGCGGTCTCGCTGCCTGCTGGCAGCACCCTGGTGGACTTCCTCAGGGCCGGCGCCCCTTTCGCCGTGAGGGTACTGCGAGCTGGCCAGAGGACAATAGCGGAACAGGTTCTCCGCAGTGACCAGGGCATCGGCGAGGATCACCCCCGCACGCATGCGGACAAAGAGTGCGCCGTATCTCGCGGACGCGCTTGCCGTCTTCGAGTGCGAGCATTGAGGCTCCGTGGAAAACCTCGGTGACCACACAATCGTGCCAGGACAAGTTACCACCGCACGTATGCTCTCCGAGGGACAACCTCTGACGCTGCGGCAGACCGGATTCGACCCGCTCAACTTTTGACCGGGTTTGACGTCACTGATATACTTGAGGGCAAGCCGAAACACCATATTGGGCTGCATAGATCAGGGGAGACAACCAAAACATGGTAACGATAACGAACAGCGCGTCGGGCAAGGTCCAGGAGTTGATGGAGCGCGAGGGCAACGAGCAGCAGGCATTACGTCTCTACGTCGCGGGCGGCGGGTGCTCGGGCCTTAACTACGGTATGGCGTTTGACGAGAACCCCGAGGAAGACGATCAGGTCATCGAGATGGAGGGCATCAAGATCGTCGTCGACAGCTACAGCGCGCCATACGTGAAGGGCGCGGAGATCGACTACGTCGACGGGTTGATGGGGTCGGGCTTCACGATCCACAATCCGAACGCCACCAGCACCTGCGCTTGTGGCCACTCGTTCGACACGGGCGCGAATGCCGGCACGAAGCGGAGCTGCCACTAAACCAGCAAGCAATGGCACGGTCAAATGGGGCGGGAACCAGTGTTCCCGCCCCATTTACGTTGTCCTGCACTAGAAGTCATTCGCAAGGCGCTTGAACACTACTGCATGTCATCCCGAACCAAGAGAGGAATCCGTGCCCCCATCCCACTGGTTCCTTGCACGCTCGAAATGACAGCAGCCCTTCCCTCAGCCGCTCTTTGCATCATGCACAGTGCGGGTGCCACCACGATACTGCCGTACGCAATGGATGAGGCGCTTGGCCCTGAGACGGTACAGACCCCGGATCAGTTTGGGGAGATGCGCCGATACCCAAGTACTGGCCGAGTCGGGCCAAGCTGATCCATCAGTCCGAGTTCGTGTTGTAACAAGTAGACAATCTGATCAAGCCGTTCGGCGGTGGAGTCGGTCTCAATGAGCCGCTGCTTCTGCTCGAGTGGCAGGTCCAGCACACCCGGAACAAACGAGAGCGCCTCTGGCTCGTCCGGTAACTCCGGTGACATCTCACCAGCGGCCCCGCGCCGGTCGAGATACTGGCGCAGCAACGCGCGGACAGCCCGCACACGATCATCCAACTCCGCCGACGAATGCGGCGCATCAGCGAAGGTCTCGACCGAGGCGCGCAGGTATTTCTTGTCTGAATTGAAATCCAGGATCCGGAAGCGCTGCATGCCAACGCACATGATGTCCAGCTCGCCGCCGGGATACTTACCGACATTGATAATGCGCGCGATCGTGCCCACCTCGCGAACCTTTGCCGAGCCACCGACCTCGTTGCCCTCAGTGATCAGTGCCACGCCGAACCGCGGGTCTTCCACGAGGCAGTCGTCGATCATTTGCCGATAGCGATCCTCGAAGATGTGCAGCGGTAACATCATCCCCGGAAACAACACTACGCGCAGAGGAAATAACGGCAAGTTCTCAATACGCACGCTCAATCCTCCGAGCATCCCGGCCCCCCGATTCCTACGACTTCTTATTCGCCGGGCGGCTTCCGCGACTCCTTATCGTCCATACTACTTGCACCGCGCCCGTCCTGCAAATGTGTTCTGCCGTCACTGCTATAATCGACGGCGCGAGGGAGAGGCGCTGAGGAAGGAAACCTATGAGAGAACTCCTGCCGGTGCTCGACGGTTGGCTGAGGTCCACCCCCTGCGTCGCACTCGCGACGGTAATCAGCACGTGGGGATCTAC
>JACDAU010000323.1 GCA_013695265.1 Chloroflexia bacterium | reverse complement strand
CGCTCCACCCGAACGAGTGGACCGAGGAAGATCAGAAGCGCGTTGACGAGCGATACGACGCTCTCCACGCCGGGGTGCGGCGTCTCGTCGCCGAGGGCGGGGATCCGGGGAGTCCGGAGGCCCAGTCTCTCGCGGAGCAGCAAATCAGCCTGCTGCACGAGTTCACGCGCGGCGGTCCCGAGGTCATCGCCGGGCTGGGGAACTGGTGGGCGAACTACGAGGCGCTGCCCGAGGCACAGCGGCCCTTCCCGCCACCACTCAGTGACGACGAAGCCGCGTTCCTCGAGAAGGCAAAGACCATCTACTACCGGGCCCGAACCGGCCAGGGCGGCGCATAAGCGCGTTTGGCGGGGGCGCAATGGTATCACGCGGCGCCCCCGCCTCTTGAATCGGTCTCAGAGGACAACCAGGAACGGCGTAAGGGTGGGTAGCCACGGCCAGCATTTTGCGGAACCGGGTGGCAGGGAGATGGGCAGCGGGCCCATCTCGGACCAACCCATAGTTCCAGGAGGTTCAAAACACCATGGCTCACGAGCTACCACCACTGCCGTACGACTACGCGGCACTGGAGCCGCACATCGATGCGGAGACGATGACCCTGCACCACGACAAGCACCACAACACCTACGTCACAAACCTGAACACCGCGATCGAGAAGCACCCGGAACTCGGCGACAAGTCTCCCGAGGATCTCATCCGGGATCTCAGCAGCGTGCCCGAGGACATCCGCACAGCGGTCCGCAACAACGGCGGCGGCCACGTCAACCACACGATGTACTGGACGATCATGGGGCCCAGCGGCGGCGGCGAGCCGACGGGACCGGTCGCGGACGCGATCAATCAGACGTTCGGCGGCTTCGACACCTTCAAGCAGCAGTTCAACGCCGCGGGCGCGGCGCGCTTCGGCTCCGGCTGGGTGTGGCTCGTGCGCGACAGCGCTGGTGCGCTCTCGATCACGAGCACCGCGAACCAGGACAACCCGCAATCGGAAGGCCAGTTCCCCATCCTCGGTAACGATGTGTGGGAGCACGCCTACTACCTCAAGTACCAGAACCGGCGACCTGAATATCTCGGCGCATGGTGGAACGTCGTGAACTGGGACGAGGTCAACAACCGAATGCAGCAGGCGGGCAGCTAGCCCGTACCGCAAGGCGGCAGTGATCGTACACAGGAGCGCGCGCGAAATGGTCGCGGCCTGGTCCGCGCTTGCCTCGTGCGCGTTTCCTGTCCGCCCCTCCATTACCCCCGCCCGCACATCAGTTTGTTATGGCTTATCGTCGGTGAGAGCAGTTCCCAAAGGCGTGCCCAGTAAGCGCCCAATCGAACCATCTCAACTCCTATTAACATGGAGAGTCCCTTTTTCGAACCCGCTGAGCCGGGATACCTCGCGAGCAGCCGCGGTCACCTATAATGTGGACCGGCGCTTTGATACAAATGCCGTGAACCTCGGCGCGTCAGCAGCAGAACCGTCCCGCGCCCGAACCGCACCGTGAGGCGACCAGCGTCCTACGACGTAGATGTCGGCGCGCTTCGAGCGAAGATCTCGACGCGCCGCGGGCCGTGGCTGCCCCCCGCGCTCACGTACGCGCTGCTCCTGTTTAGCCTGCTCTATCTGTACGTGCAAGTACCGGTGGGCTTTCCCGAGCAGTGGGCCGGACGTGACCGTCTCCCCGATCAGTCCTTCCGCGTCTCCCGAATGTATCGCGACGCAGCCGGCCTGGCACCCACGAACCTGCCCGTCGACACATACCGGATGATACACCTGATCGTGTTCGTCGCGCTCTGGCTGGCTTACGCCCTCGCTGTGGCACAACTGCGATCCGCCCGTGCGGGGCCGCGCTTCTGGAGTGTCACCGTCGTACTGCTGCTGCTCGCGCTCGCGATGCCGCCCCTGCTCTCGACCGATGTGTTCT
Source organism: Chloroflexia bacterium (assembly GCA_013695265.1). Lineage (GTDB taxonomy): Bacteria > Chloroflexota > Chloroflexia > Thermobaculales > Thermobaculaceae > JACDAU01. Next base: position 1,757 of record JACDAU010000323.1, on the reverse strand, counting down.
ACTACGGGATCACGGGGGAGGCGGTTGCCCGCTACGGGGCGAACCCCCATGTCCTCCCTCCGAGTGCGATCTCGCAAAGTCCATTGCTCGCACACGTCTACTGGCGCGACTTTCCCTCACCGTACGGTCCGGTGTGGACCAGCGTATCGGCGATCATTGTCGCGGTGGGGGGCAACACGCCGCTGGTAGTCTCCCTTGCCTTCAAGATCGTTGCTGCGTTCTGCGTTGCGCTCTCGACTTGGATCGTATATCGCCTTGCCTCCCGCCTCGCGCCAGGCAGGGAGGCGCAGGCCGTGGCGCTGTGGGCCTGGAACCCGCTCGTACTTCTTGAGACCGCAGCGAACGGACACAACGACGCCCTGCTCGCACTGGTCCTGCTCGGCAGCCTCTGGCTCATCTCCGTCAAACGGGGGGGTGCCGGCTACGTGCTTGCCGCCCTCTCGATCGTCCTCAAGCTGACCACTGTTCCAGCGCTCGCGCTGCTGACCGTTGGCCACCTTAACGCAGGCAGCCTGAGGCAGCGCGCCGGGAGAGCCATTGCGCTTCTAACCGTGCTCTCCACGACCATCCTCCTGGCATACTTCCCCTACTGGGAAGGGCCGCAAACGCTGCAAGGCATCGGTGGGCAGCCATTAGAATCCGTTCACGGGTTCGTCCCAGGGACCATCTCGGGGATAGCACTTGTGTTCACGGACGAGGCGGCCGCCGAGCGAGCTGGACAAATGGCGTCCCTGGTTGCGCTTTCCGTCCTTGGCGTCGGCGGACTCTGGGCCGCACTGCGCGTCTGGCGGGCTGGAGCGTGGCTGGAGGCGAGGGGAGAGGGCTTGGTTTGGGGCGCCGCGCTCGTGCTGGTCCCACTTGCGTTTGTCCGCGCCTATCCATGGTACGTTGTTCCCGGTCTCGCGCTGCTTGCTGCGGTCTGGCCGCATTGTCGGCGCCTGACCCTTTGGCTCTATGGCTCGTGCGCGGTCTGGTTCATCATCCAGTACGGCTTCTAACAGTACGGCGCAAGAACCAGGATGCTGAAGATCGCGCCGTGGTACGATAGCGATACGCTACCTCTTTGAGTGTCCTGGAGGGCCCGGCGCTGAACAGCGATCCCCAAAGCAGTTCCGTCCCACCAAAACTGAACGCCACAGTTGACCGGGTCGTTCGGTGCTATTTGGCCACAATAGACGCCGAGGCGCCAGGTCTGATCGAGGGTTTCTACCTGGTCGGCTCCGTCGCGCTGGGCGACTTCCGTCCCCACGAGAGCGACATTGACTTCGTGGCGGTGATGGCGGCTCGACCGGACCCAGCGATGATCGACGCCCTGCGGCGCATGCACCGCCACATCCAGAATCGCTATCCGCGTCCGTACTTCGACGGCGTTTACGTGACCTGGGAGGACCTGGGCCGGGATCCCGGGCTATGCGTACGCGCGCCGACCGCCCACGAGGGTCGCCTGGAGCTGGGAGATTTCGAGCCGAACCCCGTAACCTGGCAGACGCTCGCTCACCACGAAGTAGTGATCCGTGGCCCCGCGCCGTCCGAACTCGCAGTGTGGCACGACCCTGACGTGCTTGCCGCCTGGACCACGCGGTATCTGCACAGCTACTGGCGCCCGTGGCACCGGCGATTCTGCCATCCCTTCTCTGTGGCGGGCCTGAAAGCGCTGGGGTCCTGGGCGCCCGCCTGGGGGGTGCTCGGCGTGAGCCGTCTCCACTATACGCTCGCCACCGGCGAGATCACCTCCAAGGAGGGTGCCGGCCCCGGGA
>JACDAU010000292.1 GCA_013695265.1 Chloroflexia bacterium | reverse complement strand
GCGCGAACTGGCACGAGGGCGCAACGCGTGCTCCTGTAAGGGCTGCGCGAAGACGCGGAAGGTGGGGCAGGGTCAAGCAGGCCGGGATGCGCTGGTCGGGACCGGGACTGCGGGGGGTGCTCGCACTGCGGACACTGCTGCGCGGCGGCGGGTAGGACCACTGGTGGGCACAGCACCCCATCCCCCTCCCGCCTCCCGCCGAACCCCTCGCCGCCTAACAATAGTCACGCCGGCCCGCATTCGCTGGTTCTGTCGCAAGTAAGTGGTCATTTGAGGCAGCAGATGCATGCCGGCGCGATGAGGAGTTGCAGACGGTGTTAGATTGTCGCCGCCAAACCCGAACCAACAAAGTACCGCTACAGCAGTGGGCACCACCCTTGAGCCGGGTAGGGGCAGGTCTCCGTGCCTGCCCGCGGGCCGCAGCCCGCCACTGCTATTCTGGAGGTTCAATCTTCTTGCTCACCGCTGTACGAGAGGGCTCCGAGTCGGCGCGCGACCTCGATATTGGAGCTAACCGCCACCGCCACCAGCGTCGGGAGCGGCCTGCCTACCAGCGCGCCCAGTGCCAGCGCCGCAAGGCGGACGTCCCGGGTCACGCCGAAGCGCGTCAGTTTCCGCGGCATCTCGCCGAACTCCGCCTCCATCTTGGCACGCGTGTACGGCACGAGGAGCGCTCCGGTGAGCGCAAGGTACCCCGCCCAGTGGGCGCGCTCGCTCCCCGATCCAGTCGCCATCCCGGCGATGACCAGACCGTCTGCCAAGCGGTCGAGCGTCGCATCGAACACGGCCCCCCGCGGTGAGGACTCCAGGCGCGCTCTCGCCAGCTCTCCGTCGCAGCCGTCCAGGATCGAGGACAGTTGGACCAACGCCGCACCGAGCCTCCATCTGTTCCCCAGCATCGCCGCAGCGCCACCCACCGCCGTGAGGAAGGCGATGGCGCTCACCTGATCGGGGTTAACTGGGGTAGTGAGCATGAGGCGCGTGATGGGTGTGCTGAGCTTTCTGTTGAGGTGGCGAGAGACGAACCCCTCGCTGCCCGACCCAACCGAGCGCATCACCACATCCAGCGCCCGGCGCAGGTCCGGAGAGCAATCCACGTCGATCCACGGCGCCCCCCTGATGTCGCACGCCTCGATCATCCGGTCGGACTCCAGCCAGAGGCGCTTGAACGCATTCCAGGTCAGCTCGTCCTGGGGCCCGAGGGCAAGCTGCTGCAACGCGGGGCCAGAGCACACAAACAGACCGGTGTCGAGCGCGTCGTACGGCTCCAGCCCCTTGCCGATCGCGACGACCTCGCCGCAACGCAGGCGCACGTGGGTGGCCTCCTCGCGATCGGCGTAGGCTGGCTGCGTGTCCACGGCCGCGACGAAATCGCCGCGGCACGCCAGGAGCGCACCGACGGACGCGGGCGTGTGGACGTGGTCCGCCATCGCCACCACGAACCGCTCTGGGAGGTGGGGCAGGGCGGCGAGCACCGAGGTGCCGTTGCCGTGCCGGTAGCGCGGGTTCTCGACGATCTTCACATCGAGATATCGATCGCGGGCGAACCTGGCGATCTCATCGCCGCGATGCCCGACCACCACCACGATTGTGCCCCGAACGCCACCGAGCCTCAGGGTCCGGTACGTCCGCTCCAACAGGCTGATACCGCCCATGCGCACGAGCGGCTTCGGCACACGGGCGTGGTTCATCCGCTCACCGAGGCCGGCGGCGAGTATCACCGCGCCCACTTCAATGTCTGGTCGCTGTGTGGTCATTCCATCTCCCAATGATAAAGTCTGATAGGCGCAGCAGGCGATAGGCCGCCCTGTGCAGAGGGTGGCGTCACCTGGGGACGGATGACTGTACCGGAAAGACCGTGCCCCGTCAATGCGCGGTCCCGCTGCCCTGAACGGTACTCGCATCGCCGTGGAGACTGTTGCACCTCCACGGTTGGCCTCTCGCTGCCCCCAGGCTCCAGCAGTCGCAGTCTCAGCATGCGCGCGAGTGGCATCGCGACCTGGACCATTGTGCAGGCCAGATGGTGATCACTTTCCAAGTCTTAACCACCTCTTAATCACCCCTTAACCCGCACTTAACGTTCACCAACTATGCTTTTGGTGGACCATGCTCGCGCGCGGACTCGGCGGACACCGGGCGTTGGAGACGTGCAGGCATCACGGAGGGGAAGAGTCTGAACCAGCAACTAGAGGCGGATGGAAGATCGCACGAGGTCTCCGGCTTGATCCCCGCGATCCCGATCGCCCACCGCGGCGCGCACGGGCACTCCCGGCCGCAGAACTCGCTGGACGCGCTCACCCACGCCGTGGAGCTCGGCGCGGCGTTCGTCGAGTTCGACGTCTGGACTGCACCCTCCGGGCAGCTCGTCGTCTCGCACGACCGGCCGGGCACGCCGCGCTGGTGGCCGTGGCGCCGAGGACGGATGCGGGACGACGTCGTTGCGCCGCCTGTGGAGCCCTTCCTGAGGGTGGTCGCCGAATCAAAGGTGCTGCTCAACCTCGATTGGAAGGACCGGGGGCACGAGGACCGGGTCGTCGACCTCCTGTCGACGTACGGCCTGCTGGAACAGACAATCGTCAGCAGCACCAACCCGTCGGCCCTGGTGGCGTTGCGGCAAGCCTCTCCCCGGATCAAAACCGGGCTCTCGATCCCCTCGCACCCGGAGTCTCTCCGGGGGCTAAGCCTGTCTATCCCCGGTGTCGGGCCAGTGCCCGCGTGGCCGCTGCGCCCGAGTCGGATCGAGAGCGCGCGCGGGTGGCTGTTGAAGCATCTCCGGGTGCTGCTCGACGGCACCCACAGCAACGCCCTGATGATCCACCACCCGCTCGCCGACCGGGAGGTAGTGAGGGGGCTGCGCGCCGAGGGGGCGGGGGTCTTCCTGTGGACGGCCAGGGACGTGGCGACGTTCGAGACGCTGGACCGGCTCGGCGCGGACGGAATCGCCACCGACATCATAGCGCGGCAACTGGAGAGCGAACGGCTCGCCGCGCCGGTACTCGGATACGCGCGAATGTCGTGGCAGTGCGACGGGGCGACGGTGGGTACGCGTCCGTCTCCCTACGACGCTCCGATGTGGAGCCTTACCCAGCCGACGCCACCGCATGGGTGACTGGCCGCCTGCAATTGGTCGATGATCGACCTGCACTGTACCCAGTGCTGCGGTAGTCGGCCAACCGAGCGAGTACGCGTCGTCAGTCAGCGGGGGACGCGCGTGGCACCCCCGTCAGCAAAGTGGGAGTCGAAGACGGTCTCAAGGCGCTCGAAGCGCCGCGCCATATCGTGCAGGCGCGCTTCCAGGTCCTCCAGGGCGGCGATATTCCTGTCGGCACCGGGTGCGGAGGCGGCCGCAAGGAACTCCCCCGGGGTCCCGGTGGGGTCCTCCGCGAACTGCTGGGCGAGGTTGCAGGGGTGGCAGTCTCTGCCCGCATGCCCCAGGCGCTTACGGCCTCTATCGCGCCCACCAACTCCTCAACCGATGCGCTTTCCACGCTGGTAGGATTCTAACATTCCCACCGTACCAGCGTCTCCATGCCGCGGGGCTTGCGGACCAGGTCCGCCTCGTCATACGGCACGCCGAGGTTGTCCACCTTGAGCGTGTATAAGTCCCACCGCAGCGTCACACTGAAAGCACCACAGCTTGTGCTTTCGCATAGGCATGACAAATGCAAGAAGCCCGGCGCACAGGGCCCACGGTATCAGCCGTTGTAGCGAGGGCGCGGGTCGGGAGTCGTATGGATAGAGCACAGTCCGATGATCAGATCGTCGCCTTGCTGGCGACCAGGGATGAGCGCGGTTTGGTTACCCTGTACGACCGCTATGGGCGCCTCGTCTACTCGCTTATCGTCCGGATCGTGCGGCACGAAGACGTTGCGGCCCAGATGACGCAGGAGGTCTTCCTTCATGCGTGGCGCCAGGCATCTGCGCGCCATCCCAATAGTGGCCACGTCGCGTCATGGCTTTTGGCGATCGCCCACCGCGCGGCGATTTGCGAGGTCCGCCGGGACTCGCCCCGGCCCGAGCAGGCGACGCACGGGCCGGACCCATCCGGTGCGATGCTGACGGTATCGGGCAACTCGCCCACGGATGAGGAGCGGCAACTGGGCGGGGTGCGCCGGGAGACCGTGCTCGCAGCGCTCGCCCTGCTGCCGCAGGACCAGCATCAACTCCTCGAGATGGCGTACTTCGAGGGGCTGACGCAGGCGCAGATAGCCCAGCGGACAGGGATACCGCTGGACACGATTCGAACCGCGACGTATCAGGCACTCCGGCACCTGCACTCCAGCTTCCTGGCAGAGGGGGCGCAAGCGGATACTTTATGAGCCTAAGGCTGTGGCACTCCCCCCAGAGATGGGATTGGAACGGACAGGGGCGGCGCGCTCATGGACAACTCATCGCCCGAAGCACCGATGGTTGTGGATCACGACGACCCTGATTCGATCGCCGAGGTCGCGGCGGCATACGCGCTGGACGCGCTCAGCGCGCACGAGACGCGACAGGTGAGAGACTACCTGCCTGGGTGCATCAAGTGCCGCGAGGCGGTCGCCCAGATGTCGGAGCCGGCAGGGATGCTCTCGTACACCGTCGAACCTGTAGAGCCGCCGGATGAGCTTAGACGGAAGGTACTTGAGCGGAGCCGGAGAGAATCAGCCGGGCCACCGGGTACGCCTATAGTCCAAGAGCCCGAATAGATATACCAGCCGCCTCAAGAATGGAGTCTGGCTCGCCCGGAGCAAGTACGGGGCGGTGTGGGTGCTACACGAGGACGACGGTACCGAGGAAATGGTAGAGTTATGTCCGTACGCAGACTATTTCACGCGGCCTCGGCATGGGACCAGCGAGGCGCACTTGCTGCTCCGCTATCACCTCGAATTGCTGCCACCCCTGCCGCAGCCCGACGTGGCCTACGCATAGTGACGCCTTCGCCCTTGGTTTTTTCATCCGGATGTTGGTCCAGCGAGTGGTCTGCGCCACCAGCGTTGAGCTGCAACCTCGCGACTCGAGCGCCACGCTCCGCCTTGTGCGTGGTGCAGTTGAACCACAAACTCGTCGCCAAGCCATTCTGCTATCACCCTATCGAAGTAAAGGAATACGGTCCGTTGACGGACCAGCGAGTCAACCTTATACTGACACCATTCATTTCGAGGCTCGCAATCTAAAGATAGCGCCAAAGTAGCAGGATATTTGTCCACCGATCTGGCAACGCATTTGAAACGGGACTGTACCACAGCAGGAATGGCGTCCTCGGCTCGTCCCGGTTACTACAAGTTCAAAAGCTGATGCACGCACGAAGACATGGGAAGGGACCACGATGTGCGACCAGCGCCTTGCGTATTCGGCACCATGGGCGATACGAGCTCCAAGTCACGCAATGACTCGCTAGCGGTTCCGCAGAGGGATGAGATCAACCGGTGCAACCTGGTAAGGTTCTAAACCACGGAGGTGCTTGGGTGGTGGCATCTGCAGTACGAGTCGAAGTGGCGGACGGAGTGGCGACCGTTTACCGGGACAATCAGTTCGTCCTCGCCTATCATTACGGCGATTGTGAGCGCTATCCGTACTGCCACCCCGTCAA
>JACDAU010000268.1 GCA_013695265.1 Chloroflexia bacterium | reverse complement strand
CTGCAACGCCGTTGCGCTCCGCTGTGGCCGTTGTGGCATCCACCGCCACGGGATCGGTGTCAAGCGCGACGATCTCAGCCGCGCCCAGCTTCGCCATCAGCACCGCGAGGATGCCGGAGCCAGTGCCCAGGTCCAGGGCGCGCACGCCCGTGCCCAGCCGTTCCTCGATCACGCGCAGGCAGAGGCGCGTGGTGGGGTGCAGGCCGGTGCCAAACGCCATACCGGGGTTGAGGTCGAGCACGATGTCGCCAGCCTCCGGCTCGTACTCCAGCCACGAGGGGACGATCACCGTCCGCCGCCCAACCCGCATCACGCGGTAATAGCTCTGCCAGGTCTCCGTCCAGTCCTTTTCCGTGCGCCGCGCAATCGCCAGCTCGCCGACGGGACGGATGCGACCCAGGTGCCACAGCCCTTCCCGCACCGCCTGCAGCGAGGCGTCGCTCGCCTCGTCCTCGCGGATGTACGTCGTCAGGATCACCGGCTTCTCGGGGTCAGTGACGTATTCGCCCCAGCTCAACTCGTCGATGATCGGCTCCTGCACGACGATGCCGTTCTGGTAGCCGTGCCGGGCAAGCAGCTCGCTGACGGGTTCCACCGCCTCGCGGTCGGCCTCAAGGCGCAACTCCAGCCACGCGGACTCCGTGCTCATCGCTCCTCGCTTTCCATCCGCGCCAACGCGCGCGCGGTTCTCACCCCGCACCCGGATATGATCGCCGCGCAGCAGAAAGGGCGCGCCGGGCAGCAAGCCGCGACACGCCCTCGGTTGCGCTGGCCGCGCTAGATGACGGTCTTCTCCGTCTCCTTGTCGAACACGTGGACCTTGTCGAGGTCGAACGAGACCGCGACGCTCTGGCCGGGGCTCACCCTGCACTCGGGCGCGACGCGGGCCACGAACGGGTTGTCGCCTGCGAGCAGGTACAGCACGTTCTCGTTCCCGAGCGGCTCGACCACGTCCACCTTGATGTTCGCCGCGCGCTCCTCGACGTCGGTGATCACGTCGACATCCTCCGGGCGCATCCCCAGCACGACCTCGCGGTCGCGGTACTGGCCCACCTCGTTGCGCATGCGGGCCGGAACCTCGATGCGGAACGACTCGTGGTTCAGGTACACGCCATCGCCCGCGCCCTCGACGGACACATCGAAGAAGTTCATCGCGGGGCTGCCGATGAAGCCTGCAACAAATATGTTCGCCGGGTGTCGTACAGGGTCTCCGGCGTGTCGAGCTGTTGCAACACACCATCACGCATCACCGCGATGCGGTCGCCCATCGTCATCGCCTCGGTCTGGTCGTGCGTCACGTAGATCGTCGTCGTCTGCACACGCTGGTGCAGGCGGGAGATCTCGGAGCGGGTCTGCACGCGCAACTTCGCGTCCAGGTTCGAGAGCGGCTCGTCCATAAGGAACACCTGTGGCTCGCGCACGATGGCCCGTCCGAGGGCAACGCGCTGGCGCTGACCGCCGGAGAGCGCCTTCGGCTTGCGGTCCAGGAACTGCTGGATGCCCAGGATCTTCGCCGCCTCCTGCACGCGCGTGTCGATCTCCGCCTTGGGGGTTTTGCGCAGTTTGAGGCCGAACGCCATGTTGTCGTACACGCTCATGTGTGGGTAGAGCGCGTAGCTCTGAAACACCATCGCGATGTCCCGGTCCTTCGGCGCAACGTCGTTCACCCGGCGCTGACCGATGAACAGGTCGCCCTGTGTGATGTCCTCCAGCCCCGCGATCATGCGCAGCGCCGTGCTCTTGCCGCAACCGGACGGCCCGACCAGGACGAGGAACTCGCGGTCCTTGATATCGATATTCAGGTCCTGAACCGATGCGACCGTGTTTCCACTGTACTGCTTGCTGACGTTCTCGAATACCACACCCGCCATGCCAGGGCCTCCTTTTATATACGAGTCCGCTCATGTGCCGCCCGATGCTTTTGTCGGGTACCGCGCACACCCTGCCCGGTGGCGGGGCGCCGCGTACGCAACCGTGGGACCCATCCGGCGCGTGTCGGTACGATACTACCAGTGCGCCGGTATGTCAAGGCTTGTGGGAACCAGTTTGCGGCGCATCGGGCATGGCGCGATCAGAGCCTTTCGGACGGTACAATATGCGCGACTCGGCCAGAAGACCGGCGTATCACATCGCACGAGGAGAGAACTGTGACTGAGCAAAGGCTGACGGTGGGTTCCCTTGCACCCGACTTCACGCTGACGAGCGGTGATCGGGAGCGGTGGTCGCTGCGGGGCGTGCTCGCACAGCAGGCGGCGGTGCTCGTCTTTTATCTCTGGGACTTCTCACGCACCTGAACGCAGGAGTGGACCCAGTTTGGGGACATGGCAGCGGAGTTCGCAGCAGCGAACGCACAGGTCTTTGGCATCTCGGTCGACAGTATCTACTGCCACGCCGCGTTTGCCCGGGAGCGGGAGATACCGTTCCCGCTGCTCTCCGACTTCAACAAGGAGGTTTCGCAGGAGTACGGAGTGCTTATCGACCTGGGCCCATGGAAGAACGTCTCGGCCCGCGCCGTCTTCGTCGTCGGGCAGGACGGAACGATCCGCTACGCCTGGCAGGGGGAGCCGGGCGACTGGCCGGATGTCGAGCGGGTTCTGACGGAGGCTCGTGCGGCTGGCCGGTAAACCGGACCGCCACCCTTACATCTGCGACCCGAGCGCGGCGAGCCCGCCGCCGAATGCTATGATGAGCCCGAAGACGACGAGGCTGACGTCCAGGGACGCGAGCGTGAGTCCGCAGCCGAGTCCGAGTCCCAGCTGCACCGCCTGACCAAGCGAGATGCGCAGATCAACATAATTGCCGTCTTCCATAAAACGCGGTACCTCTTATGCTGTGCGGGTGCGTTCCGATGTGCGACCCCATTATTGAGTAGCTCCGAGTACTATCGAGGCGGGTGCCATGCCGGCGCAGAATGATCCATCACAGGAGGGTGATCTGCGGTATCGCGGGGAGGCAGGTGTGGCAGCACACAGCGACCAACAGGAGAAGAACCGGATCACACTCGTGAGCGTTGTCGCGGCGCTCGCACTCGCGGTGCTTAAGCTCGTTGCCGGTTTGCTGACTGGCAGCCTGGCGCTGCTCTCCGATGCCGCCCACTCGGGGCTGGATTGCGTGGCGTCCGTGATCACGTACGTCACCGTACGAATCGCGGGCCGTCCAGCAGATCAGGACCACCCATACGG
>JACDAU010000247.1 GCA_013695265.1 Chloroflexia bacterium | reverse complement strand
GTCCTCGTCACCTTGTTGAGGCCGCGCGGGGTGTCCGGGTCGTAGTCGCGGGCGAGCGCGAGGTGCAGCGCGAGGAGCTGGCCGGGCACAATTGCGGTGATGGGGCTCAACCATTCCGGGACGGTCGCCGCGAGCGGGAGGCAGGTGCGCGCCAGCGAGCCTGCCTGCTGCGAATCGGAGACGACGATCAGCTCCGCGCCGAGCTCGTCTACATCATGTGCGAGCGCCAGCATATCGTCGAACGACCGTCCCTCGGGCATGATAAGCACGACGGGCAGCCCCGGCTCGATGGTCGCGATCGGGCCGTGCCGGAAGTCCGCGGAGGAGTACGCGCTGGCACCCACGTACGTCAGCTCCTTGAGCTTGAGCGCGAGCTCGAATGCCGTGGCGTAGTTGTAGCCGCGACCAATCACGACACACTGCTCCATGTACCGGTAGCGCTCCGCTTGCCGTGGCAGGTCGAGCACGCCGGCGAGGATCCGCTCCAGCGCGTCCGGTATGGACTGCAACTCCGCCAGGCGTTCGGGCTCGCCGCTCCAGGTGGCCGCGAGCAGGGCCATGACCATGAGCTGGGCGGTGTACGTCTTCGTGGCCGCGACGCTGCGCTCCGGCCCCGCGTGCAACTCGATGACGTGGTCGGCCATTTGCGCCAGGGGCGATGCGCCGTCGTTCGTGATGGCGAGCGTCGGCCGGTTCTGCCTCTTCCCATCTGCGAGCACGGCGACGATGTCCGGCGACTGTCCCGACTGCGAGATCCCGACCACGAGTGCGCCGTTGAGTCTCGGGGGGGTTGCGTAGAGGGTGTGCAGCGAAGGGGTCGCCAGCGCGACTGGATAGCCCGCGAGCGCCGCCCACGCGTACTTCGCGTACGTCGCCGCGTAGTCCGAGGTGCCGCGCGCGGCGATGAGGACGTGCGTGAATGACGGCAGTTCTGAGACGATACGCCCGGCACGCTCCGTTTCCCGCTCCAGCAGCCGCGCGACGACCCTGGGCTGCTCGTGGATTTCCTGTTCCAGCAACGAGGGCATGCGCGCTCCTGTACCCGGCAGCCAGTGCCACCGCTGTGCTCTGTGTCGATCTCGGTCGTGACGCAACTGATACGAGCGGGGGTGCGCGCACAGGCAGAGAACCGAGCGTATTCTAGCACGTTCGGACGGAGCGAACGGTCCGATACCGGAATGTCTGGCGCGCGATCCGGGATGCCACGGTGTTGGTCTCGTTTCGCCGTGCCCTTTCGGGCCATCGGCGTGTGCTAGACTGGCGCTTGATGAGCGTGAGAGAGAGTGCCCGAGACCGGCTGAGCGAGGACGTGCGGCTCCTGGGCAACGTCGTTGGCGACGTGCTGCGAGAGCAGGCGGGCGACGATCTTTTCCGGACGGTCGAGGACCTGCGCACGCGCTGCATCGCATTGCGCAACGAGTGGTCCGATGAGGGGTATCGGGAGTTGGTGGAACGCACCTCGTGCCTCCCGCCCGCGACCGCCTTCTCGGTGATCCGCGCGTTCAACCTGTTCTTTCAGGTGGTCAACATCGCCGAGGAGAATCACCGCCTGCGTGTCGTCCGGCAGCGTGATCTGGAGGACGGTTCCATCCGCCCTGGCTCCGCGCACGAGGCCGTGCTGGGGCTTGCACGCGAGGGCGTCTCCGCCGAGCAGGTGCGCGCCCTGCTGGAGGGCATCTCGGTCGAGTTCGTCTTCACCGCCCATCCCACCGAGTCCCGGCGGCGCACGACGTTGATGCACCTGGGCCGGATTTCACGTCTCGTCGCCTCGCTCGACGATGCGTACGTGACCCCCGCCAGACGCGCGGAGATCGCGGAATGGCTGCGCGAGGCCGCGACGGCCCTGTGGCAGAGCGACGAGGTGCGGCTGACGCGGCCCACGCCGCTCGATGAGGTATACAACAATCTGTACTTCTTTCAGCAGAGCCTCTTTGAGACCGTCCCGCGCGTGTACCGGGAGCTGGGCACGGCACTCCGTGCCGCGTACCCGGAGGTCGAGTGGGATGTGCCCTCGTTCCTGCGTTTCGGGACATGGATGGGCGGTGACCGGGATGGCAATCCGAATGTGACGCCGGAGATTACCGTCCGCACGGCGCGGCTGCAAAAGGGTGTGGCGCTCCGGCACTACATCGCCCAACTGGACGCGCTGCGACGCATGCTTTCGATGAGCGAGCGGTTGGTGGGGGTGAGCGACCAGTTCTGGGAGTCGCTTCGAGAAGATGAGCGGGCGCTGCCGGAGGCTGCGGCCTCGTTGCTGGGGCGCAATAGCAATGAGCCATACCGGCGCAAGGTGGGGCTGATGATCCAGAAGCTGCGGAATACGCTCGCCGCGATGGAGCGCATGCAGCCACCACAGCCCGGCGTCACCTACGTCGGGGTCGGGGAGCTGCTGCGCGACGTGGACGTCGTCGCCGAGAGTCTCCGTGGACATAAGGGCGGCAGGCTGGCGGCGGGTAGGCTCGCGGACTTCCGGCGCAGCGTCGCCGTGTTCGGCTTTCACCTCGCGAAGATAGACGTACGGCAGCACAGCGACCGGCATCGGGCGGCGGTGGCAGAGGTGTTCGCCACGGCCGGGGTGTGTCTGGAATATGCCTCACTCCCCGAGACTGAGCGGCTGGCGCTGCTGAGGCACGAACTCATAAGCCCGAGGCCGGTGATCAGCACCACGCACGCGTACTCCCCGGAGACCGCAGAAACGCTTGCCGTGTTCGAGGCGATCCGCACCGTGCAGGCGGAGATCGGCCCCGAGGCGCTCGACACCTACCTGATCAGCTTCACCCGCTCCGCAGCCGACGTGCTGGAGGTGCAGTTCCTGGCCAAGGAGGCCGGCCTGCTCTCGCCCCGTGACGGCTGGAGCCGTTTGCAGGTGACGCCGCTGTTCGAGAGTATTGAGGATCTGCGGGCCTCTGGTGAGATCGTCGGCGCGCTGCTCGACGATTCCGTGTACCGGCCAAACGTGCGCGCCCACGACGAGCACCAGGAGGTGATGATTGGGTACTCGGACTCGAACAAGGACGGCGGCTTCTTCACCAGCAATTGGGAGTTGTATCAGGCACAGCGCGATCTCGCCCGCACCTGTCAGACCAGGGGGGTCACCCTGCGGCTCTTCCACGGGCGGGGCGGGGCTATCGGCAGGGGTGGTGGCCCAACCAACCAGGCGATCCTCGGTCAGCCGCGAGGGACCGTACATGGGGGCATGAAGCTGACGGAACAGGGTGAGGTGATCTTCACCCGGTATGGCAACCCGTCCGTCGCACAACGCTACCTGGACCAGGTGACGAACGCCGTGCTGCGGGCGACCCTGAATCCGTCGGAGCTTGCGGACCGCGGGCATGTCGAGGCGGAGTGGGAGCAAGCCGCGCACGATCTCAGCGAGACCGCGCTGCGCACGTACCGCGGCCTGGTGTACGAGACGCCGGAGTTCGCGCACTACTTCCGAGAGGCGACACCCGTCTCGGAGATTCGCGAACTTCCCATAGCGTCGCGGCCAGCGTCGCGTCAGGCTGGACTGGAGATAGAGTCGTTGCGCGCCATCCCGTGGGTGTTCTCGTGGATGCAGAGCAGGCACACGCTGCCGGGGTGGTACGGGCTGGGCAGCGCGCTGGAGACGTACGCCGCGGGCGACGCAGACAAATTCGCCCGACTGCGCGAGATGTACGAGCAGTGGCCGTTCTTCCGCAGCACGCTCGACAACGCGCAGATGATTCTCTCGAAGGCCGACATCCATGTCGCGGGGATTTACGCGGGCCTCGTCTCCAATCCGGCGGTCGCGGAGGCGATCTGGCCACGGTTGCGCGCAGAGTATGAGCGCACGTGCGAGTGGGTTGTCAGGGTGACAGGACTGGGGCAGTTACTTGATAACACCCCGGTGTTGCAGCGCTCCATCCGCCTGCGCAACCCGTACGTCGATCCGCTCAGTTACATCCAGGTCGCGCTGCTCCGCCGCCTGCGCGAGATGCCCGATGGCGACGGTCATGATGCGGAGCGGCAGGCGCTGCTGCACACCGTCTTCCTTTCGATCAACGGCATCGCCGCTGGCCTGCAGAACACAGGTTGATCGAACATCTTCCGGGGGTGGATGTACTGTGGATGGCAGGTGCGAACCATCGTTTTCGGGGCCGCGTCGGGTAGGGGCGAAGCATTCTCGAAATGCTTCGCCTCTACGTCTGTACGGCGAGGGCCACGGCGCTACCAACGATCCAGCGCCGGAATCTACCCGGACTCGGCCTCAGCCCCCGGCCTTGTGCGGAGATGTTTGAGCACGGGGCAAGTTACGACCCGATCCGTCCCTCGCGCTCGACGAACTCGAAGCCCGGCGTGGGACTGTAGGCGGTCCAGCCGCCATCCACGACGAGCGTCTGCCCGGTGATCCACGAGGCGGCGTCGGACGCCAGAAAGACGGCGGCGCCGAGCACGTCCTGGGGTTGGCCGGCGCGACGCAGCGGTATGACCCCGGCCCATTTCGTCTCGTAGTCCGGGTCATCGTGCAGGTTTCGTTCGTTGGTGATCGCCCCCGGCGCTATCGCGTTGATCGTAATGTTGTGGGGCGAGAGCTCAAGCACGAGGTTGCGCACCAGCATCTCGATGCCCCCCTTCGTCATCGCATACGCGGAGAGGTACTGCACGGCCTGGTGGCCGGTGACGGAGGACGTGACGACGATCCGCCCGCCCTCGCCCTGCCGTGCCATCTGCTGCGCGGCTGCCTGGGCGGTGAAGTACGTTCCCTTCAGGTTCGTACCCACCACCCGGTCGAACGCCTCCTCGGGGTAGTCCAGAAACGCTCCCCAACTGGTGATGCCCGCATGGCAGTATGCAAGGTCCAGTCGGCCAAACTCCCGCACGGTGGTGGCGACCAGTTCCCGGCAGCCGGTGACGGTGGAGACATCCGCGCCAACAGCTACGCCTCGGCCACCTGCGGCGTGCATCTCCGTCACCGCGCTCTCAGCGCCCTCCCGGTCCGCGTGGTAGTTCGCAACCACTGCGGCCCCAGCGTCGGCCAGCCCGAGCGCGAGCGCGCGCCCGATGCCCTTGCTCGCGCCGGTGACGAGCGCAACCTTGCCTGCGAGGCTGGTCATGGCGGGGCGAGGGCGCTCGAATGGGCGCCCCTGCTGTGTGCTCTCACCCTACTTCGCGAAGGCCGCGTCAAAAGCGACACTGGACGGCGAGAAGTCCGTGCGGCGGACGAACTGCACGGCGTCGCGCGCGCCCCATTCCCGGTCCATCCCCGAGTCTTCCCACTCGATGGAGAGCGGCCCATCGTAACCGATCCGGTTCAGCGCGCGGATGCAGTCCTCCAGGTTCACGTCACCATGGCCGGGCGAGACAAAGTCCCAGCCACGATCCGGGGAGCCGAAGTCGAGGTGTGAGCCCAGGATGCTTCGATGTCCGTTGAGTCGCCGCTTGCTGTCCTTCACGTGGAAGTGATAGATACGGTCCGCGAACTCCTCGATAAAGGCGACTGAGTCCAGGAACTGGTGCGCGAAGTGGCTGGGATCGAAGTTGATGCCGAAGCCTTCCCGGTTGTCGATCGCGTCCAGGGCCTTGCGAGTCGTGACGAAGTCATACGCGATCTCCGTCGGGTGCACTTCGAGGCCGAAGCGCACGCCCTCCTGATCGAACACATCGATGATTGGGTTCCAGCGGTTTGCGAAGTCCTGATACCCCGCCTCGACCTGCGCGAAGTCGTTCGGTGGGAAGGAGTAGAGCATGTGCCAAATACTGGACCCGGTGAAGCCGTTTACCTGCGTGAGGCCAAACCTCGCCGCAGCGCGGGCGGTGTCCATCATCTCCTGTGCGGCGCGCTGCCGGACGTCTTCAGCCTCACCGTCGCCCCATACGTGCGGCGGCACGGTCGCCTGGTGGCGGCTATCGATCGGATCGCACACCGACTGACCGACGAGGTGATTCGAGATGGCATAACACTGCAACCCGTTGCGGTCCAGGATGTCGCGACGACTCTGCACGTAGTCTGGCTCTGCCAGAGCGCGGCTCACCTCGAAGTGATCCCCCCAGCAGGCCAGCTCAAGGCCGTCGAAACCGAGCTCTTTGGCCTTTGGCGCGAGTTCTTCGAGCGGCAGGTCGGCCCACTGGCCGGTGAAAAGGGTCACGGGTCGTGGCATCGTAGCTCTCCTTTATCTAAGCGTTCAGCCGTCAGGTCCGTAGTCGCGGGTTTCGAACCCGCCACTACCTCGTATCATCACGAGTTGTGCCGCGCGTGTCACATCGTTGGCGGGGTATGAAGCTCGACCAGGTGCCCGTCGGGGTCGCGACAGTACATCTGTGTTGCGCCATCGCCACGGGGCCGGGGACCGAGGACGACAGGCACGCCGTGATCGGCGAGCGCCTGCACCGTCTCATCCAGGTCCTCGACGGAGAACGCGAGGTGCCGGGCACGCCCGAGGTCGTGTTCCTCGTTCGGCTGGGCCTCCTTGTCGCCTGGTTCCTGAGCGGCATCGGGCTGATGGATGAGGTGGACCTCCGCTCCCCCTTTGCGGAACCAGGTGACGGCGTGGGAGAAGGTGGACGGACGGGGCACTTCGTCCATTCCAAGCACATCGCCGTAGAACCGTTTAGACGAGCTGATATCGCCGATGATGAGGGTGACGTGGCTCAGGTCGGTGATCTGGATCATTGGGTTCGCCTCCTTAGTGGTTCGATCTAAAAAATCGCGCGTCCGGTAACACGATCAAAGACGTGCGCCTTGAGTTCGCTGAACGCGAGGGTGACTGTCTCGCCCACGGGCAGGCGGAACGCGGCGGGCGTCTGCACGCGGAACAGCTTTTCCGAGACAACGACATCGTAGAGCGTCGCGTCGCCGTGTTGCTCGCGCGCGAGTATGCGGCTGGGAAGGCCCGTGGCATCTGGTTCGGGCAAGATCGTGATGTCTTCGGGCCGGATGCCGAACACCAGGCTGCCGCGGTTGAGGCTGGTCGCAAGCCGATGGTGCTGTGGTGGGGGCAGGGAATAGATATGCCGGCCCAGCCGGTCGCGCAACGCGGCGTCGCCGTCCTCCGCGAGGATGCAGTCCAGGAGGTTCATCGGGGGCCGTCCGACGAAGCCGGCGATAAACACGGTTGCCGGGCGGTTATAGATCTCCAGCGGGCTGGCCACCTGCTGCAGCTCCCCGTCGTTCATCACTGCGATGCGCTGCGACATCGAGAGCGCTTCCGTCTGGTCGTGCGTAACGTACACCATCGTCGTCCCCA
>JACDAU010000225.1 GCA_013695265.1 Chloroflexia bacterium | reverse complement strand
ACCCACCACGCGGCGCTGCGCGGGCGCGGAAACGCCCAGCACTGCCAGCACGAAGCGGACGGTCGCGTCATCGCGCTGCACGCCATTGCCGAGCACGAGCGCCTGGTAGTCCGCGGCCCCTTCCAGCGCATCCGTGACCGCAGCCTCGCCGAGAGTACCCATCTCCGCCTCGGGCAGCGGCAGCAGCGTCTGCTCCAGCAACCGCGATGCGATCACGCCGAGCATGGATCGGGGGAAGCCGACGGTTACGTAGCCCGCGCCCGCCCGATGTGCAGCGAGCGCGGCAAGAACAGGAGCACCGGGAAAGCGCAAACTGCCGCCGATAACCATCACGCGGCCGTTGTCGTTCTTATGCGAGCCGGGCAGCCGGGGTGGTATCGTCAAGTCTGCCCAACTATCGAAGCCGGATGCGACACCCTCCGTGTCCGCGAGCGTGTCGAGTCCTATCGGTTCGTGGATGACGTATCCCGTCGCGCCGGGTCCACCACCAGTGTAGAGCCCGATCTTTGGCAAGCCGAGCGTGATCGTAGTATCCGCGCGCAGAACCACTCCCATGATCTCGCCCGTGTCCGAGTTGAGGCCGCTCGGAATATCGAGCGCCACGACGGAGAGCCCGTCTGCCCCCGTCGCTCTCCCCTCGCGCTCGGCCTCCACGGCATTCAGGATTGCCGCCGGCTCGCCCTCCACTGCCCGCGTTAGTCCGATCCCGAATAGCCCATCCAGCACCGTCCGCGCACGCGCCAGGTCCGAGGCGAGCCGGTACTGATCGAACGGCGCCGGGCAATCACTGCGATTCCAGCAATGCAACAAACTCTCAGCTCCGGCGGCTTCCAGAAGGCGATGAACTTTCAACGCGTCCATACCGTTGTTTCCGGGGCCGGCAAGGACGACGATCGGCGCCGACCCGGCCATCTTCGCGACGTGGGTGTGGACCGCACGGGACGCCCGATCGGTCAAATCGTCCTCTGTGACCCCGCGGTCGAACTCCCGTGCCTCGACAGCGCGCATCTGTTCTGCGGTGACCAGCGCGATCATGACGCCTCCTGCTCTCGGTTTCCTGGCGCGAGTGCCACAACACTCGCGATAGCGGTATCGCGGGAATGAGTCAGGCTGATTTCCCACACCTGGATCCCGAGTGCCCGCGCCCGTGCCTCGCCGCGCCCGCGGAGGGCGAGCATTGGCTTTCCGCGGCGGTCCGGCAAAACCTCGATATCCTTCCAGCTCACGCCCCTGATGCCAGTGCCTAGCGCCTTCATCACCGCCTCTTTGGCGGCGAAGCGAGCAGCAAGGGACATGGGGCGTGTGGCGTATCGCTGTCGCTCGGCCGGAGTATAGATCCGCTCCAGGAAGCGATCGCCCCAGCGGTCGAGTGCTGCGACAATCCGCGGCACCTCGACGATGTCTATCCCACAGTAAGGTCGGCAACACACTTCATCCATTGCGCTCTCCTGCCTGCTGCTACTAAAGGCCGAACGTCCATCGCGGCTCGTGTTCGTCAGGTGATGAGCCGATCACGTGCTCGCCGTCCGGCACGCAGTGCCTCGTGATTACGTGCGCGCGCGTCCGGGTCCGTCGGATGGTATCGATCCAGAAACGCGCCCTTATACTCAGCGTACCTGTTCTGCAAGATCGCCGCCCTCGCCCCTTCAACGAGTCGAACGAGGAAACGCAGGTTGTGGATTGTGGCGAGCGTGTATGCCAGCAGCTCCTCGGTTCGGAACAGATGGTGCAGATACGCCCGCATAAAGGTTCGGCAGGTATAGCAATCGCACCCCGCTTCGACCGGAGCGAAGTCGCGGGCGTATTGCCCGTTGCGGATGTTGAGACGGCCATCGGACACGAGTAGCGAGCCGTTCCGCGCATTACGGGTAGGCAGCACACAGTCGAACATATCGATGCCCACCTCGATACCGTTCAGCAGGTCCTCGGGCGCTCCGACACCCATGAGATAGCGCGGTTTCCCAGTCGGGAGATGCGGCATGACCGCCTCCAACGCCTCCCGCATCAGCGCCTTCTCCTCGCCGACGCTCAGCCCGCCGATCGCGTAGCCGGGCAGGTCGAGGGCCGCGAGATGCTCCGCACTCCAGCGGCGGAGGTCGGGCCACACCCCTCCCTGCACGATCCCGAATAGCGCCTGGTCTGGCTGCTGGTGCGCGGCGAGGCAGCGCTCGGCCCAGGCGTGGGTTCGTTCCGCCGCAGATCGTACATACTCCTTTTCCACCGGGTACGGCGCACACTCATCGAACGCCATCACGATGTCCGCGCCGAGTTGCCCTTGAATGCGCATCACGGTCTCGGGTGTGAAAAGATGCTCGCTCCCGTCAATGTGGCTGCGGAACCGGACGCCATCCGCGGTAACAACTCGGCGGTTGGCCAGGCTGAAAACCTGAAAGCCGCCACTGTCCGTCAGGATCGGGCGCTGCCATTGCATGAACGAGTGCAGCCCACCCGCTTCAGCGACGATCTCGGCGCCAGGGCGCAGATGCAGATGGTACGTGTTGGCGAGCACTATGCGCGCGTCCAGTTCAACGAGGTCGCGCGGGGCCAGAGCCTTCACGGTGGCCCGTGTCCCGACCGGCATAAACACGGGCGTGGGGATCTCCCCATGGGGCGTAGAGAGCACGCCCGCGCGTGCGGTGGCGGACATCGCTTGCAGGGAATAGGGGAATGGTGTAGATCTATTGGGATATGTCATAAAAGCAACATCGCATCACCAAATGAGTAGAACCGGTACTGTTGCTGGATCGCTTCCTCGTACGCAGCACGCCAGTCATTCTGTCCCGCCAGCGATGCTACCAGCATGAGCAGCGTCGAGCGCGGCAAATGGAAGTTGGTTATCAGACCATCTATCATCCGCCACTCGTACCCCGGACGGATATACAGGTCCGTCTCACACCAGCGCCCTGCGCACTCGGGTTGGC
The DNA here is from genome assembly GCA_013695265.1 of Chloroflexia bacterium. Lineage (GTDB taxonomy): Bacteria > Chloroflexota > Chloroflexia > Thermobaculales > Thermobaculaceae > JACDAU01. The sequence continues at coordinate 2,185 of JACDAU010000225.1, read as the reverse complement.
CGGCGATGGCTTCGAGGGACCGCGCGGACGTCGTTCCCACGGCGATCACCCGACCGCCGTGCTCCCGTATCGTCCGAAGTTCGCCGGGAAGCGACTCAGGCACCAGGTATTGCTCCGCGTGCATCACATGATCTTCGAGCCGCTGCGCCTGGACGGGCTTAAACGTCCCAGGGCCGACGTGCAGGGTGACATATCGGATCAGCACCCCCATCACTCGCAACGTTTCGAGAAGCCCTGGCGTGAAGTGCAGCCCGGCCGTTGGCGCAGCTACCGAGCCGTCCAGACGAGCGTACACTGTCTGATACCGATCCGGGTCGCCCTCGTAGTCGCGGATGTACGGTGGGAGCGGCAGTTTGGCATGGGACTCCAGGTCGCCCTCCACCTCCGGCGGCAACGCTATCTTTACCGTCCCCCCCGCATAGCGGTCGATGAGAGAGACCACTGCGCCGGAGTCGAGCCGTAGCTGCTCTCCGGGAACAAGCCGCCTGGCCGGTCGCGCCATCGCTTCCCAGACCCCCGCACCGCAGGGCCGAAGCAATAACAACTCGACCCGCCCACCGCTCCCCTCGCGGCGCGCGTGCATGCGGGCGTGGAGCACCCGCGTGTCGTTGAAGACGAGGACGTCGCCGGGCCGCAGGAACTTCGGCAGGTCCCGGAACGTTCGATGCGTTCTTGTGCCGAGCCGCCGCGAGATCACCATAAGCCGAGAGGCGTCGCGCTCCTCCGCTGGCGTCTGAGCAATCAGATGAGTGGGTAGCGCGTAATCGTACTCGTCAACAGACATTCTCAGCGGCTCAGCAAGCGGCGAACGACGTTGGTGCGTATGCGCACCAGCAAAAGATTCGACGCGATGCTCGTGGCAAACGTCGTGGTGTCACCGAGGCGAGTGTGAGGCCCGGCCTCATTCATCCTCGGGGTCGTCCGCGTCCCAAAGCGGCGCCTGTTGCTCTGGTCCCGTCACCTCGGGATATGCTCGTCCTAGATGCGCATACGCTTTGCGGGTGGCGATCCGGCCTCGCGGAGTGCGCTGGATGAACCCCAGCAACAGCAGGTACGGCTCGTACACGTCCATCACCGTATCCGCTTCCTCGCTCGTCGAGGCGGCGAGTGTGTCGAGACCCACCGGGCCGCCATCAAAGTTCTCGATAATAGAGTGCAGCAGCCGTCGATCGATCTCGTCCAGGCCAAGCTCATCCACGCCCTGCCGACTGAGAGCCTCGCGCGCCGTATCCAGGTCGATGACCTTGTCCGCGCGTACCTGCGCATAGTCACGCACGCGGCGCAAGAGCCGATTCGCGATGCGCGGCGTACCCCTGCTCCGGCTCGCGATCTCGTACGCACCATCCCCGGTTATGTCGATTTGCAAGATGCCCGCTGCCCGGACAATGATCTCCTTCATGGCGGAGATCTCCTGGTACTCGAGACGGAAGGTGTCGCCGAAGCGGTCGCGCAGGGGCGAGCTGAGAAGTGCCGGGCGGGTCGTGGCGCCCACCAAGGTAAATGGCGGCATGCTCAGTCGAAGCGTCCGCGCACTCGGTCCCTTGCCGACCACAATATCAAGCGCGAAGTCCTCCATCGCGGGATACAGCACTTCCTCGACGGTGCGGTTCAGGCGGTGAATCTCGTCAATAAAGAGGATATCATTCTTCCGCAGATTGGTGAGGATGGAGGCAAGGTCGCCAGGACGTTCGATCGCTGGGCCGGACGTGACGCGGATGTTCACGCCCATTTCACTCGCGATGATATTTGCGAGGGTGGTCTTTCCCAGGCCCGGCGGCCCATAGAGCAGCACATGATCCAGGCACTCTTCGCGCGCCTTTGCGGCCTCGATGAAGACGCGTACGCGGTCCTTGATCTTCTCCTGCCCGATGTATTCGAAGAGTCTGCGAGGACGCAGACTCAGTTCCTGCCCATCTTCCTGCAATTGTTCCTCCGGCCCCACCACCCGTTCCGCCACCATACATCCACTCCTACTGCACGCCAATTATAGCAGCGCCTTCGTTCCGTCTACCCAATCGACGCGAGAACAGAGAGGAAACCAGAGCGGTGGACGGACAGTGCGATCCTCCGCGTATGCGATGGTGCGCCGCCGCTGGTAAGGGCGGTCAACTGAACGCCCGGCGAACCCGCCGTGACGCCCGTACCCTGAGTTCAACGCCCGTTGTTGCTGTAGCTCGGAAAGATG
>JACDAU010000173.1 GCA_013695265.1 Chloroflexia bacterium | reverse complement strand
GCCAGGCAGGCCGGCCTCGCGCGCGATCGCACGTGCCGTGGCGGGATGATCGCCCGTGAGCATGATCACGCGGACGCCGGCCGCGGTGCAGCGCCGGACGGCGGCGGGCACCCCAGGCCGGAGTGGGTCACTGATCCCCAGAAACCCGAGGGCAACCAGGCCGCGTGGATCGTCAACCGGGGTGTCAGACCCACCTTCGGCAACCATCAACACCCGCAGGCCGCGCTCCGCGAGGTTCTGGGCGCGCACAAGCAAGCGTGCCTGGCCGGCCTCGTCCACCGGATGGTCCGCGCCATCCCGGCGCACGCGGGTGCACCGAGGGACAAGGGCTTCGGCGGCGCCCTCGACACACAGGCACCCGTGGACGACGGCGGCGTGGAAGGAGCGCGCGGAGTCGAACGGGGACTGGGCGCTCCGCTCCGCGCGCAGGTCATCTCCGAGGCCCGCGTCCTCAGCAGCCTGCGCAACAGCCACATCTGTGCGGTCCGCCGCCGCATCCGGCGCGTCAGGGTGGGGGCCGGCAAGGGCGGCCGTCAGCAGCACAGAGCGTAAGTCGGCAGGCAGGGCGCCTGGCAGGCGTGTTTCCTGGTCGACGCCGGCCACACAGGTCAGGGCCAGACGCCCCTCGGTGAGCGTTCCGGTCTTGTCGGTACAGGCCACATCCACGCGACCCAGCGCCTCGACGGCCGATAGGCGGTGCACCAGGGCGTGACGGCCGGCCAGGCGACGCGCCACCGCCGCTTCGCCCACCTTTGCGAGAATAGGTAAACCTTCGGGCACGGCGGCGACGGCGATACTCGCGCCGAGGGCGAGCTGCGCTAACACTGGCTGACCACGCAGCATGCCAGACGCGGCGACGATCGCGCCACCAGCCGCAATCACGGGCAATACCTGGCCGAGCAGGCGGCTTAGTCGCGCACTCAGGGGGCTTGGCGACGCCTCATCGAGCGCGAGCGCAGCCCGGATCGCGCCTAAGCGTGTCGCGTCACCCACCGCTACGACCACGCCGCTCCCGGTGCCCACGATGATATCGCTGCCCTCCAGGACAACCCGGCTCGCATCGGTTTCCCCGGCTGGAGCTTTGGAAACCGGCAGCGATTCCCCGGTTAACGCCGCCTCGTCCACCTCCAGACCATTGGCGCTGAAGAGGCGGACATCGGCGACGGCGCGGTCGCCTGGCGCCAGGAGCAGCACATCGCCCGGCACGACATCGGTCGCCGGAAGCACCACCGAGAGACCGTCCCGCAGGACGCGTGCGCTCGCGCTGCCCATCCGATGGAGCACCGTGGCGGCCTGGTCGGCCCGGTGCTCCTGCCAGGCGCCCGCAACGGCGTTGGCGACAATCATCGCTCCGATCATCGCCGTGTCGGCAACTGACCCTAGCACGAGCGAAAGTCCGGCGCCGGCCGCCAGAATGCCGGTGAGCGGTGAATAGATCTGCTCGAGCACGGCGGTCCACAGTCCACTGCGTTGGACGGGTGGGGGTGTCACGCGCCGCCGCGCCAGCGCTTCGGAAGTCGTCAGGCCCGCCTCAGACGTGTCCAGGGCCTGGAGGACCTGTTCCACACTGCGTCGCCCCCAGCGCTCGGGACGTGGATCGACCAGACGTGAGACGGACGAGCGCGGCTGTTCACCGCCGTGCAGCCGTGCCCACCCGACGCCAATCGCGCCCAGTGCCGCGATAGTCACCGGATAGCCTGCCTGCGCCACACTCGGTCTGCCGCGCACCCCCCACACAGCGCCGACCGCGTTCGCCGCCAGCGAAAGCGCGACGGAGTCCCGTACGGACGCAGTGCGGCGCGCGCCTGCAACAACGAGCGCTGCGACCGCGGGAAGGTCGGGAGCGAGCAGGTCAGCGCGGGCCGGCACGTGGCCACGGCCCGCCGTTAGACCGATCGCGAGGTCACAGGCCGCGAAGGCCGCCGCAGCACGCGCGTTGTCGGAAACATACGCGACGTGCGCCCCGGCTGCCTGCCGGGCTCGGATCACGTCGAGCGCATCCTCACTGGCCAGGAGCGACACGCCTGCGCGCTCGGCGACGGAACGCGCCGCGTCGGGATCGCCACCGGTGAGCAGCCCGCTCTCCACCCCGTAACGCCGGCATGTCTGCACGAGGTCGGTAACTCCGGCTGCGAGGCGGGGTCGCAAGGCCAGGACGCCGAGTGGTTGCGCGTCATGCTCGCGGCGGAGCAGCAGCAGATACTGGCCGGCGTCAAGGCGCTCGGGCGTCTGGAGCGCGTCCAGGTCCTGGATCGGTCCGAGCACGTACTGCGCGTCGTCAACGAAGCCAGTCGCGCTCGTGCCGTCGAAAGCCCCTGCGGTAGCAGGCACGCCCCCTGCCACGGGGAAGATACTTCCCCATGGCGACCCGGCCGCGGCGGCCACGCTCGCCGCCCGCGTGAGGATCGCGGCAGCGTCGAACGTTTCGGTCAGTGGCAGAACTTTGGCAACTTCGAAGCCGTCCGTCAGGAGGCTTGGACGGTCGAGCAGGAGCACTCCCGGAAGCCGGACGGTCCGGTTGGGGCGCGTGCCGACCACCGTCACGCCCGAGCGCAGCATCCGCGCCGAGGCTCCGGTGGTGGCGGCTTCCGCCCCGATCAGCGCCGTACGTGGGTTGACCAACAGCAGCGCTGCGAAGCCTCTGGTCAGTGAACGTGTCAACAGGGTAGTGATGCCCGCATAGGCCAGCGAAAGCGGCCCGATCGCCTGCAGATAGCGGTCGTAGATCGGCTCGGGCAGTGGAACGGGACGGGGCTGCGGGATGAATGGCGCGGTGGCCTGCAACTCCAGGGCGAACGGCCCGCCATAGAGCGTTGCGCCGGCGACGACCATGGCGCCGGGAGCGAGCGGCACGGGCAGCCCGTCGTCGCCGTTCGCACTGCCGGTACCTTCCAGCACGCGTGCCGCAAAGGGCGTCCGCTCACCCGCCTCGAGACGAACCACGGCGCCCGGCTGCGCTCCGACGGCGTTGCTGACCTTTTCCTCATAGCGCCGCCAGGCTGCTCGGCGAGGAAGCACTTCGGTCAGCAGGCGCACGGCTGCCGCCGCGCTGAGGGCCAGGCCGATGGGACTGCCGGCAAGGGTCAGGCTCGCAATCCCCGCAAGGTTAAAGAGCAGATCGGCGGCGTCTGCGCCCAGCACCGTCCGCGTCGCGGTCCGGGCGGCGGGAAAGCTTTCCAGGATGCCGATCACCCCGGCGACTTCCGCAGGACCAGCGCCGCTGACCGGCGGTCCTGCGAAGCCACGGCCGCGATGTACGGCGAGCAACCCGAGGCCAAGGGCCGCTCCAACGGCGCGGGTCGCGCTCTGCACCAACGGTCCGGGATCGAGTGGATCGGTTGGTGGCTCATCACCCGGGACATCCGGCAGTTCCAGACCAGCGACATCGGCACGGAGGTCGTCCAGCGCCACCGCATCTGGCGTCCATTCCACCAGCACGCGTCCGGTCAGCGGATTCGCCGTCGCCCGCACGCCCGGCCGTCGCTCAAGTCGTTCGATAACCAGACCAGCCACACGCGGATCGCGGTCTAAGCCCCGCACGGCAATCCGCGCTCGGCTGATGTTTCCATGGCGTTCCTGCCGCGCCAAAGGTAGCGGGGCTTCATCCTCGCCCTCGGGTGCCGGATCGAGATCCAACGTTCGCACCACCACGAGGATGGTCGGAGCGTCCGTCACGGCCGGATCGAAGCCGATCAGGACATTGAAGGTGTGGGGATTGGCCTGAACGCTACGCACCCCCGGCGCCTGGCGCAGCCGCGATTCTATCGTGCGCTGCCCGCGTCCCGTCCACGTGGGCATGTGCACGCGCAGGCGCCCCGGAAGCGTATGGACCAGGCGGGGTTCCTCAACAGCCGCTACACGCATGTGGATACCCTGGTTTCCTTCCTCGCGGGGAGTTCCGGCCCGTCATTATGGGGCGGAACTCCGACATCACGTGCTTGCCGACGTGCAGCGCCAGACACTCAATGAACGGGGCGAACTGTAGCCGCTCCTACCACCGTACCCTGGCGTACGTCACAAGATGACGCAGGGCGCGGCTCCATCCTTAGCTTCAGTCAGGGCCGTTCTCCACGGCGGATGCTCTGGGCTTCCGCCCACACATCCTCGGCTGCCTCACGGGCAAGCGCCGCAGCTTTCAGGAGACGCAGGGCAGCGAGACCTGCCCAGTGGGCGAGTGTCTGTCCCGCGCGGTCCACGATCTCCTCGGCCCGTTCTTCCGCCGGCCGTTCTGGACGCTCGTCGTGCGCCTCACGCATCGGGATTTACCTCCGCGGCGGGTCGGTCCCGGCCGCCTTCCATGCCCGCTCGAGCCTCCTCCGTAACCGCTTGCACCGTCTGCACAACGGAAACGGCAGCCTGCTGGGCCGCAGACATGGCGCCACGGGCGACAGCAGCGACGGCGTTGCCGGCCATACTCACCACCGCCCCGACCTCCGCGCCCATCATTCCCTGCCTGGGAGCCGCTGTACCGGCCGTTGCGGACGAATCCTCGGCGTGTTGCGCCGCTGCGGCGGCGCTCTGGACAGCCGACGAAAGCGCGTCGCCCGCCTTCAACACGCCCGCCACACCATAGACCAGCCCACGGCGTACGACGCCGCGTACGCGCGGCGATAGGACGGCCGCAGTCACCCCGACCGCGACCGCAACCTCAGACTCCAGAAAATCTTCGACGGCCATACCCCACCTCCGTGTTAGGGAACTTTGCTCCATGATACCGTATCAGGGGGTAGCGGACTCCGCGTGCGTTGCCTTGCCGGCCTCTCATGCGACTGCCACTCCGGACTCCTTACCCTGCTCTTCGGCGTAAGGTATCGGCATGTGGACGCTAGCCTTCAATGTCGGTTAGCGTCCATGCCCATGCAGGTGCCAGCCATCGAACAAGGCTAGAACGACTACCGTCAGCCCCAGAATGGTCAGCCCCGGACCCGAGACTGGGGCGATCCCGACCGTATTGACGACATGGGTGATGTTGGTCAGGACCGCACTATTCAGCCAGATCGTCATTGCTTTTTGAAAGTTCCGGTCCATATGGTACCTTGATTTTGTTACTGCTGGATGTTTAAGAGCCGGTGTGCACGGGCCAGGGCAGCATCTGCTTGCTGTTGCTAGCCGGCTCCCTCCTCTTCCGGTGCCCGTACCAGAATAGAGCATGCCATTCGGCTGTCGATGACATGCACAGTGTCCCCGACCGCGAGCGTAAGGGGGCCGTCAAAGGGCGCCCGCGCATGCACCGTCACGGTTGCGCCGGGGACTAGCCCAAGCTTTTGCAGGTAGCGCAGGTGCGCAGACTCCTGGTCTATGACCCGGACAATGTGTCCCTGGGCTCCCAATGGGAGTTTCACCAGAGATTCGTAGGCGTCCGGTGGCAGGGTCAAGTCAGGGAAGGGGATCGGATCGCCGTGCGGATCGATGATAGGATGTCCCAGCCGCTCTGCGATGCGAGCCTCCAGCGTTTCCGAGATCACATGTTCCAGCACTTCCGCCTCCTCATGCACTTCGTCCCACGAATACTCCAGCGCTTCAACGAGGAAGAGTTCAAGGAGGCGATGGCGGCGGAGCACCGCGAGTGCCGTGCGCTGGCCCACGTCGGTCAGCACCACCCCACGATAGGGTATATGCGTGACAAGGGTAAGTTTGGCCAACCTGTGGATCATCCCGCTGACGGAGGCCGGCGCGACGCCTAACTGCTTGGCCAACAGCGACGTGGTCACCTGTGCATGTTCCTGATGCAGCAGATAGATCGCTTTGACATAGTCTTCGATCGCTGGGGAGAGCTTCGTTTCGCGCGTCGGCGCACTGTATACATGGTCACCTCTTCGATGCATCCAAGCAACCCTTACCCCGCTCGAACCACAGCGTCAGCAGCTAGTCGCCGTTCGAGTGCGTCTCCATGCGACGCGCAGCAGGCTGACAACGGCGAAGCATGACAAGCTGCGACGAAGCTTACGGAACTTTCATTGGTCATACGTGCGCTACACAGTACAGGCAGACTATCCACAGTACATCCAAGTGGTCGACCCGGCTAAACAAGCTTTTCAACCAGGTGCAGTTCCTGATGACATCGTCGGCCTGTTGGCGAGCCGGATGCGTAGCAGCACGACGAGCGTGATGACCAGCACGAGTTCAACGACGATCGAAAGCAGGTCAATCGCCCCCACTTCCTCCACCTCTCCCGCGTGCGGTCCGAAGAAGGGAATTCCGACGGAGCGCGTGACGACATAGAGGGCGATCAGCGCGAGGTTCCCCACGACACCCACCAGAAAAAGTCGCTGTCGAGGCCGGTACAGCAGGGCATCGCTCAGGACCACCTGGGCGATGGCGACAACCAGGAAGAACGCTCCGTAGCCCCACCACTCTCGGTTGTGGCCGGGCATAGCCCAGGCGTGGATGAGCCCGGCTAC
>JACDAU010000156.1 GCA_013695265.1 Chloroflexia bacterium | reverse complement strand
CGACCGCGACCGGGGAATCTTGATTCTGGAGGTCAAGGGTGGAGTGATCAGTCGCGATCCCTCGATGGGCGGCTGGGCGAGCGTGAATCGCCACGGGAAGATCTTCGGGATCAAGGATCCGTTCCGGCAGGCCGTCGGGAGCAAGCACACCCTGAAGCGGCTCCTGGACAACGCCCCGGCGACCCGGCCATTCGCCTTGCGGTATCGCCTGCAGCACGCGGTCGCCTTCCCCGATGTCCTCGCGGAGGGAGTGCACCTCGGGGTGGAAGCGGACCCGTCCATCGTCCTCGACAAGGCGTCTATGAACGACCTGCAAGGCGCCGTGGAACGCGCGCTGGGCGAGCCGCCAGAGGGCTACCGCATTAACAAGGAGGCGTTCGGCGCCTTGAAGGAGCTGCTTGTCCCGAGGGTCTCGCTCCCGCTGCCGGGGCTGCTGGGGGATCTGGTCGAGACACAGGGCGAGTATGTGCGGCTTACCAAAGACCAGCACCGGTACCTGGACCTGCTGTCCATGCAGCCGCGCGCGAAGATCGCCGGTCCTGCCGGCTCGGGCAAGACTTTCCTTGCCATCGAGAAGGCGCGTCGCCTCGTGCACATGGGGCAACGTGTTCTGTTTACGTGCTTTAACCGGGCGCTCGCCGACTGGGTGCGCGAGGAGTTGCGGAGGAGCCTCGGGCCGATCGAGAACGCGCCCTTCGTCCACAACTACCACGACATGGCCGAACTGTACTGCAAGGACGCGGGAGTGCGCCTGCCGGATCCGGAGATAATGAGCTACGAGGAGAAGGGCAGCTACTACAACGAGCTGCTGCCGGAGGCATTCCTCACGGTGGTGGCGAGCCTCCACGAGGCGCAGCGGTTCGACGCGATCATCGCAGACGAGGGGCAGGACTTCGATCAGGACTGGTGGATCCACGTGGAGTCTCTGCTTCGGGATCCTGCTCAGGGAACGTTTTACATCTTTTACGATGACAACCAGCGGCTCTGGGATCGCGGGCTGCATCTGCCCATCGGGGGGAGCCCGTACCTGTTGTCGGAGAACCTGCGGAACACCCGCACGATCCATAAAGTAGCGATGCGCTATCACTCGGACGCCACACAGGTCTCCGCACGGGGCCCCAGGGGACGTGAGCCCAGAATCCTGCCCGTCGAGGCTGATTCCCTCAAATCCAGCCTCGTAAAGACGATTTCGGATCTGGTGTCGTCCGGCAAGGGCCGCCAGTTTTCTCCGGAGCAGATCGTCGTGCTGACGCCCCGGAGTCAGAAGAACAGTGTCTTCCAGGACGGCGAACCGGTGGGCGGTGCTCTGCGCCTGAGTTGGAGAGACGCCAGTCCCGGCATGGTGCGCATACGCAATGTCTACGCGTTCAAGGGGCTGGAAGCGCCGATTGTTATCCTCGTCGAGCCGGAGCACGCGCGGGCGGCGCTGCAGAACCAGATACTCTACGTTGCGCTGTCGCGCGCGACGTATCACCTTATCGTGCTTGGCAAGCTCGCGCCGCCGGGCGTGAAGGCCTCCGCGTCCGAGGGCGTGCGGGTCGTGGCCGGCCTGCACCACGCAGACGCGCACCCCCAGGCATGACCACGCCGTCCCACCCTGTCGTCCTGCTCTCCGCTTATGCCTCGATCTTGAGGCCGTCGTACGCCAGCTTGATCCCCTCGGGCAGCAGGCGGCTGGTGCCCTCGTGCTCCAGCTCGTGGCCAAGATGCATGAAATACGTCCGCTTTGCCCCGATCCGCCGCGCCATTTCAATCGCTTCGTCGAGGCTCAGGTGCAGTGGGTGGGGCTCGTGCCGAAGCGCGTTGAGCGCCAGAACGTTCACCCCGCGCACAGCGGCGACGGTCTCCTCCGGGAGGCTGCTCGCGTCCGTAATGTAGGCCAGATCACCGATCCGATAGCCCGTGATCGGTTGCTCGCCGTGCATCACCTGGAGCGGCGTGATCTCCTGTCCCCAGAGGGTGAAGGGGCCGTTGATCTCGCACAGGTCGAGCTGGGGCCGGGAGCCGAGTGCCGGCCGGGAGCTGAAGATGTAGTCGAAGCGGCTCTGGATCGCGGCGAGCGTGCGGGCGTCGCCATAGCAGGAGAGCTTTCCGTCCTGCCGGAGGTTGTACGCCCGCAGGTCGTCTATCCCGCCAACGTGGTCCGCATGGTCGTGCGTAAACAGCACGGCGTCGACGCGATTGACCCCGTGCTCGATCCCCTGCGCGCGCAGGTCCGGCGAGGCGTCGATCAGCAGGCGCTGGTCGTTCACGGTGACGAGGGCGGAGGTGCGGAGCCGTTTGTCACGTGAGTCCGGGGAAGCGCAGACCGCGCACGGGCACGCAAGCATCGGTACGCCAAAGCTGCCACCCGTCCCGAGAAACCTGAGTGTGAGTCGCGCATCTGTCATCGTTTGCCCATGATAGCGGTCAGCGGTCAGCCTGTCAGCCACTTGCCGTCAGCGGTTACGCCCAAACCTCGATGCGGACGGCTGATAGCTCGATCATGGCGACCACGAAGGCTCGAAGTCGTCACCGGGAGTGCGGGTGATTCGGCGCACCTCCGTGCCGTCTGGCCGCATCAGGTACAACTCGTAGTTGCCGTCCTTGCGGTCGGAGTTGAACGCGATGTAGCGACCATCGGGCGAGGGGTACGCGCGGCCGTTGCGGCCCTGATTGTTCTGGGTGATCTGCCGATCGTTGCTGCCGTCGGCGTTGATGATGTGGATCTGTCCCGGCTGTGGGCTGTTCCCTCCTGTGCGGGTGTTGTACAGAATGCGGCGGCCATCAGGGAACCAGCGAGGAAAGCGGTGATCGATGTTGCCGCTTGTGATCTGCCGGAGATTCCGGCCATCGGCGTCCATCACGAACAGATGGAAATGTTTCCCGGCCAGTCCCATAAACGTTATGCGGTCGCCGGTCGGAGACCATGCCGGGGCGGTCTCCAGCATCTGGTTCGCCGTCAGGCGCACGGGTCCGCCGCCACTGGCGCGCACCGTCCAGATATCGGAGGCGATTTCCGGCCCTCCCTCGTACGCGATCAACGTGCCGTCGGGCGACCAGTCCGGGAACTCCGAGCCGTTTGGATCGTCCGAGAGCTGACGCGCTTTGCCGCCGTCCGCGTTCATCGTCCAGATCTGCCGCTGGCCGGTGCGCTCGGAGGCGAAGGCAACCGCTTCGCCGGTGGGCGCCCACACCGGCTGGCCATCAAAGCCCGCCTCTGCCGTGAGCCGCACCCGGCCCGTGCCGTCGACCCGAATGGAGTAGATGTCTCGGTCCTCCTCAGTGCCCGCGCTCGGCCGCCCTGGCACCGGCGCTTCCGAGCTGAACACCAGGCGGCCCATCGGCTGCACATTCGGATCACGCGGCGAACTGGTCGGTGATGCACTGGGAGTGACGGTTGGCGCAGCGGTTGGCCGGGCGGTGGAGGACGGCAGCGCGGGCGAAGCGGTCGTGGCCCTCGTGGGCCGCCCCTCCGCGCTGGTTGCCTGGGGCGTGATGGTGGCGTTTCCGTTTTCCGACGCCACGTTTTGCGCGGTCGCACGCGCGGTGGGCGTGCGCAGAGCCGTGACGCCGGATCCGGGCAGATTTGCCCCAAACGCGGCCCATCCCCCAAGCAGCAGCACGAACGCACCCATCGCGACGAGCAAAACTGGCAGTACGATGCGCCGGGATCTCGCGGCGGCGTCGCTGCGTGCGGGAATCGGCCCCGTGACCGAATCGGGGTCGTCGGCAGGGAGGGCGAGAGGGGTATCGCAGCGAACGCACCGCTCGTTCTGCTCGTCATTCTGTGCGCCGCATTCACCGCAGTAGATCACTCCGTCTACCTCCATGAACGCAAGCAGCTTAGTATATCACGGTTGGCGTGCGACGGTTGCCGGTCGGGCGGCTCATTTCAGACCCGCGAGGGTTCCGAGGATCAGGCGTGCGTGCCTGTTCGCGCGGCAACGGCGCTGGGTGGTTGAAGCGAAGCGATCAACCAGAGGGCGGTTCGTCCGCTGCCCGTGACGCAACAGTGCCCCGGTCAACGCTGCCTGTGCCCTCACGGGTATCGGCGATGGAACCCGTGAACCGTGCGCCGCCGGTGGGCTGGTTCTCGGCGGTGAGATCTCCGCCGTGTGCGGTCAGGATGCGCTGGGCGATGGTCAGGCCGAGCCCCGCGCCGCCCGTCCGCCGGTTGCGCGAGCTCTCGCCACGATACAGCGCGGTGAACAGGTGCGGTACATCCTTGGGCGCAATGCCGGGGCCGGTATCCGCGACAGAGAACACGGCTCGCCGCGCCTCGCGCCGCCACCCGAGCCGTATCTCCCCCCCGGCAGGCGTGTGACGCAGGGCGTTGTCGAGCAGGTTCTCCACCGCGCGCGTCAGCAAGTGGGCGTCGCC
>JACDAU010000093.1 GCA_013695265.1 Chloroflexia bacterium | reverse complement strand
GGCAGGGGCGGAGGGATTCGAACCCCCAATCGACCGCTTTGGAGACGGTTGCATTGCCGTTATGCTACGCCCCTAACACCGGGATTATAGGGAGCGCGTGGCCGGAATGTCAACAGTCCGTTTCGGTGCCGCCACCGTGTAGGGGCGTTCGACTGAACGCCCGCCCAACCCCGCCACCAACCCGTACCCTCGGAATCACTGCGTACGCCAACCGCTTTCGTGCGGCACCCCCTATTCGGGGATGGATGCGCGCAACCGTATCTCAACCGCTGGCCGGTGTCCGTCCCGGACGCGAGACTTGCACTGCGGACTCCGTTAAGACTTTCCAGGGAAGAGGCAGAACGGGTGCCCGGCCGGGTCGAGCAGTACACGGACATCCTCCTGTGGCTGAAACTCGGCGAGTGTGGCCCCGGCGTCGACCGCCCATGCAACCGCAACATCGAGGTCCTCGGCGGCGATGTCAAGATGCATCATCATTTGCTGCTTGCCAGGCGCGGTGGGCCAGACTGGTGTGTTGTACTCCGTCTCCATCTGGAATGACAGCCCGGTCCCGCCGGAGGGTGGCCACACCATTACCCAGTCGGGCGCGTTCTCCATTACCGTCCACCCGAGCAGCCGCGCGTAAAAGGCGCCGAGTGCCTGCGGGTCAGGCGCTCCAAGCACTGTCGCCGACACCCGCATCTGTGGTTGCGTCATCTCGTTTACCTCCTCAAGAAACCTTGCGTCAAACCAAACACGCTCGACCTCCAACCGCGCGCTCTTCTTACGTCACTCGCTTCGCGCACCGATGGACCAGACTTGATTCTACCCCTCCGGCTCGCGGTTGCCGTGCAGCTCGGGGCTGACGACCGTCATTGCCACATAGATGTACGTGGATCCGTCGCCCTCGCCGTCCTTGACGAGTGTGTTTGTCGCGGCGAGTTCTTCGAGTCCTTCCCGTATCTCCTCGGGCGTCATGCCGAGTTGCCCAGCCCACCACGCGGCGTCACCTTTTAGGGGCTGTGGGTCGGTCTCGAAGATGGTCGAATCGTATATGTACTGCTTGATTTCACGGGCCGTTTCGCCCATTGTCTCGTCGGCGTAACTCACGAGGCGCCTCCCTTGTTGCTACTATAACGATCGATCCCCGAGCCAGGATCGGATCCTGGGACACTATACCGGCTTTGCTCAGCGGCCGACCTGGGGAGCAGGAGCGGACGATGGCGTCACCCGCGCGCCAGTGGGGCCGAGGTGGTGGATAAGCTCGTCGGCATCGTCGGCGTCGAGGTCCGCAACCTCGAAGGCGGACCCGCGCCCGACCCGAACAACGAGCGATGCAAGTCGTGCTCGCTGCTGGAAGGGACTCCGTAAAACGCTGCGAGACTGGAGTCGCCGTTGTGGGGCGATCACGGTTACCCGCGAGAGGGTGCGATGGGAGATCACCAGGCGACCTGAGGCCAGTGCCCAGCCGACGCCACGAAATCGCAGCAGGCCATACATCGCTCCAACTGCTACGAGGACAAACGGAAGCGGAGCCAACTCAGGACGATTCTGCCACACCAGAGCCGCAGATGTCGGCAGGGCGAAGCCGAGAAGGGGCAGTGCCGAGCGGAACATGTAGCGGGGGCGAGCGCGCGCGGGAAGCCGCTGCAGAACGGGCGAGACCGCGAACTCCGGGGCCGTGGCTTGCAGAAACGCCTCGACCTCACTCCGGCGGAGCAGCGGGAAGAGGGTCGTGGATACGCCCGCATCAGCTCCATACCCCGCACTCTCCATCTTCACGAGCACCAGGCCAAGCGGCTGGCGCAGCACGTTCTCCACGACCTGTACCGCCTGGATGCGGTTGATCGGAATCGTGACCTCACGCCTTTCCAGTAGCCCGCGCGTGATCCGCAGGCTGTCTTCATCACGCGACAGGCTGAAGCCGGCATACGCGAGCACCGTTCCGGCCACTGCCACGAGCCATGCTAGCAGCAGCACCCCACCCGCGATGACGACTATGGCTGCGACGGAGCCTGGCAGCAAGTCGTGCGCGAACGACATCAGGAAATCGGGAGTCAGGATGTCGTCGAACAGTTGGGAGAAGGTGAAGATGATCGGCAGCGCCACGCCGATCTGCCCGGAGGTAGCGCCCGCGAGCAGTAGCCGACCCGTGCTGAGCCGTCGCACGGGTGCCGGTATTGGCGCTATCACCTCGGAGGAGTCCGCTGCGGTTGATGGACGCCGTGGTGCGAGCTCGCGTTGAAGCTCCCGCGCCGCCGGCCGTGCGACTGCGGCGAGCGACACGTCGGCGGCCTTGCCGCCTCCACCTGCCGTCTCAACTCGCACCTCGACGATGCCGAAGAGCCGCTGCACCGGCCCCTGAACAGTGTCCACGGACTGTATATGGTCGAGCGGTACGGTCCGTTCGTTCTTTCCGATCACACCCCGCTTGAAGTGGAACGCGTTGCCCTGCACGAAGTACACAGTCGCGCGCCAGGAAAGCAGTGCCCACACCCCAGAGGCGGCAATGCTGATAAAAACCACCGCCAGGAGTAACAGGACCCGCGATGAACTGAGGCCATCGCGAAAGAGCACGAAGAGCCACGGCACGGACGTGATCCCGAACCAGCGCCTGAAACTCGTGAGTACTTCGAGGACGAGGACGGCCGGGTGCAGACGCTGCGGGCTAGAGCTCATCCTGCGTCCCCGTCAGTGCCGCTATGCGGTCTCGCACCTCGTCGGCTCGCGGGGTGGCGAGCGCGGGGATCCTGTTCGGCCCCGCCGCAGTGTAGAAGATCACGGTCGAGAGTCCCTGCCAGCGTTCGAGCGGTCCTTGCTGGGTGTCGACGTGCTGGACGCGTGCGAGCGGCACCAGTGTTCTCGTCACAATCAATAATCCACGCTGCAAATCCACCTCACGCTCGGTGATCTCGTACCTCCACCTGCGCCAGCGGATATCGGGCAGGACGAGACCGATCATGACGGCAAACATCGCCCACACGAGCCACGGCACGGTGCTCACGAGGGTCGGGGCGTCCACCACACGGTCGAGCAGCAAGAACGACCCGGCGGCGGGCAAGAGCAGAAAGACGGACGTCATCAGACCTTGCAACCGCCAGAGCCGCTTCGCGCGGGGATCGAGCCGCTCGTTCGGTTGTGCTCTCATCTGAATGCCTCTCGCGCCCGCCGGGTCGGCACGAGCGACAGGGCACTGCCCGCCTGCATGTCGCTGCCTATGGGCGGTACAGGTAT
>JACDAU010000046.1 GCA_013695265.1 Chloroflexia bacterium | reverse complement strand
GCGATGGACTCAGCAGCATGCTGCCTGATGAAGCCCTCGCTCAGATAGCCGACCGGGAGCGCGATGTTGATCGGGCTTGCCGCGCGCTGGTCCGTGCCGCAAATGAGGCTGGCGGTACGGATAATATCAGCGTGGTCCTCGCGGAAGTTATGAGCTCCGTCGACTCGTAGGTGGCTGCGTCTGGCAGAGCATTCAGATCGGTGAAGTTTTTGCGGCGTCAACTCAGGTATTGGCGCCCTCCCGCCGAATCGTGCCCTGGACAGATCCTGCGGTCTGCCCGATAAGTAGCCCCCTACTGCGGTGGGCGTAATCATTGATCCCGACGGCAGAGGCTTGGCCGTGTGGGTTGCGCGGGCGTTCAGCGGACGTTCAGCGGGCGTTCAATTGAACGCCCCTACACTTGGCCCAGCGTCAACGGCTGCGTGGAGGTTCGATTCTTCTGCTCACCGCTGTACCGCCACAAACACAGCCAGAACAACGCCGACGCATGTCCATGATACCGGGCTTGTCGGGCAAGAACACTGAAGATTACAACGCCCATGATCATTCTTGCCCCGCAGGCGGGAATGCCTGCGCTACGACTAGACACCCTCTGTGATGGGTGCTGTAGGTGAGCTGCAGGACAAGGCATGTGCCGGACGTTGAAAGAAGGACGGGCGATGGAGCGCGTGATCCGCACGGAGTGGGATGAGGTGGCGGCTCAGGTTGTGGGCGTCATTGCCGTGATGCCCGGCGTCGTAGCGGTCTCGCTCGGCGGCTCGGTCGCTGTGGGACTCGCGGACGATGCGTCCGATCTGGACCTCCACGTGTACTGGGCGGAACACCTGCCACCGGCAGATGTGCGTGCGGCGCGCCTGCGAGCTATCGCAGATCCTGACAGCATCCGTACGGGCCTGACGAGCTGGGGCATGGAGGACCAGTTTTCGGTTGGTGACCGCCCGGTTGAGCTTATCTACCGGCGTTGGGCGGACGTGGCTGATGAGGTCGAGCGGGCGTATGACGCGGGGCTGCCCGGCCAGGGTTTTACCACTGCCGTGCTATACAGCGTCGCGCGCGGTGAACCGCTTCACGACCCCACCGGCGCACTCAACGCGGCAGGCGAGCGGCTTGTTCGGGAGTTTCCCGAAGCGACGCGCACAGCAGTGCTTCGGCGTGAGATCCCGCTCCTCGGGTTCCACCTGGGCCATCTGCGCCGGGCACAGGATCGTGGCGACATCGTTTTTGCGCAGCATCTACGGTACAAGGTCCAGATGCTCTTTTTCGATGTGCTGTTTGCTCTCAACCGGTTATATCATCCGGGAGAGAAGCGGCTGCTGGAGCACTCCCGACGCTGCCTCGTTCGACCGATCGCTTGTGAGAACCGGTGGGAGCGGGCGGTGCGGCTGCCCTCTGATGACCCTGCGCTCGCGCAGCATCTGGGAGATCTCATTGCGGAGCTATGCGATCTGGTACGGCTGCACGGCGGGGTGGAGATTCCAAGCGAACCGTTGTAGGCGTCGCGGGCGAGCAGCGTCTGGTTTCACGCCGTTGCCCGTTCCAACTGCTCTATGAGATCCTGGCTATGTGTGACCGGCGGCTGGCAGACGTACCGATGGCAGACGTACGCGGTCGCGCGACCCTGCACTTGTGGCCGCCTGGTTAGGAGGGCGACCTCGTCCGATGCCTCCGTGCCTTCGGGAGCCGCCGCGAGGACGCGGTTTGGCACGTAGCGGGAGTACACCTCGCTCAGCAGCGAGCGGGCATCGTCGGCCTGCGGATCGCCGATGATCGCCACCTCCAGCGGGGTCGTGACTAGAAAATCCGCCGCGCACAGAAGTCGGCCGAAGGCGGTTGGGTGCTCCGCCATCACCGGCGCCATCCTGGCGAGCACGCTCGCCGCAACTTCTTGATACCGGACGTCGGCATAAAGGGCTCCAAGCCGAAGCAGCGCCTCGCACGCCACGGAGTTGCCTGAAGGGATGGCGTTGTCATACAGGCTGCGGGGCCGATTGAACAACTGCTCGTGATCGGTGCTTGTGTCATAGAATCCCGGCAGGTCTGGTGCCCAGAACCGCTCCAGCATAGTGTCGGCCAGCGCACGCGCCTCCTGCAGCCACCGGAGGTCGAACGTCGCCTCGTACAGCGCGAGCAGCCCGTCGGCATAAAAGGCGTAGTCCTCCAGGTAGCCGTTGAGCTTGGCATGCCCGTCCTTGTACGTGCGCAGCAACCTGCCATCCTGTTTCAGTTTGGAAAGGACGAACTCAGCGTTCTGGATGGCGGTCTCCAGGTAGTCGGCTCGCCCGAGCGCAGGGGCGGCATCCGCGAATGCCCGGAGCATCAGCCCGTTCCACGCCGTCAACACCTTCTCATCGCGGCCAGGATGTACGCGCATCTCCCGAGCATCGTAGAGCGCCTCGAGGCATCGAGTCACGATCTCCATCACCTCGCCTGGTTCCTTGGCGGTGACCGTGGCGACTACATCGACTGCGCGTGGAACACTGAGAATGTTCCTGCCCTCGAAGTTGCCGCCCTCCGTCACGTGGTAGTACTGATTGAAGACAGCTGCGTCCTCGGCCCCGAGCACGTCGCGTATCTCCGTCGGCGTCCAAACGTAGAACCTGCCCTCCTCACCCTCGCTATCCGCGTCCTGGGTTGAGTAGAACCCACCCTCCGGTGCGGTCATCTCGCGCCGGATGTAGTCAAGCGTCTGCTCGGTGATCTGTCGGTAGTGGGCGTTCCCGGTGGCCTGCCAGGCTGCGAGGTAGAGTCGGGCGAGCTGAGCATTGTCATACAGCATCTTCTCGAAGTGCGGGACGAGCCAGCGGTCATCGACGCTGTAGCGGGAGAAGCCGCCGCCGAGGTGGTCGTAGATGCCACCGGCGGACATCTCGTCGAGCGTGTGGCTCACGATGTCGAGGGTTTGGAGGTCGCCTGTGCGCTTGTAGGAGCGCAACGCAAAGTCGAGCGCCATAGGCTGTGGGAACTTCGGCGCGCCACCGAACCCGCCGTGCCGGGTGTCGTAGTTCTGCGAGAGTTGCGCCAGCGCGGCGTCCAGCGTCTGCTCGCTCAATTCATCTGGTGGAATCTCGACGGTGCTTATCCGCGAGAGATGCGCTTGCAACTCCGTCGCGCCCTGCTCCAGTTCTGCGCGTTGCTCCCGGTACGCCTCGGCAATCGCCCGAAGGATCTTCGGGAAGCCGGGCCTGCCCTGGCGATCCTCCGGCGGATAGTACGTCCCGCCGTAGAACGGCTTCCCGTCCGGCGTGAGGAAGACGGTCATCGGCCAGCCGCCTTGCCCGGTCATCGTCTGCACGGCGTCCATGTAGATCCCGTCGAGGTCCGGCCGCTCTTCTCGATCGACCTTGATACTCACGAA
>JACDAU010000551.1 GCA_013695265.1 Chloroflexia bacterium | reverse complement strand
AAAGACTCGTTTAATATTGGCCGAGAAATGTTGGAAGGGTATCTGACGTACTGGCAACCTCCTAGTGAAGATGAAGACTACATTCTCGCGGCTAAACTGGACCAAAACTGGACCAAAGAGCCCCTTCGCTAACTTAGCGAAGGGGCTCTAACTCGTCCAAAGTAACGTCGTTGCTGGACTTTCCTCGGAGCCGACGTGGGGATTTGAACCCCAGACCTACTGTTTACGAAACAGTTGCTCTACCACTGAGCTACGTCGGCGCGACGCTGCGCCAGTATACCGAAAACATGACAAAAAACAAACCGGCGGACTCACGCGAACTGACCCTCTCCGCACCTGTCTGGGCCCACCACCACACCTCGGCATGAAGCCTCTGAACCTGCTACGGGTCCAACAAGCGACACCACATTGGGGGGACAGTATGCACAAAGCCAGGATGCCTCGTTTGGGCAATTGGACACTGCGCAGCGTAGCTCCCCTGCCGTACAGTGAACGCACAGCCACGCGCCCGCCCAGCTCTCTGGGTACGGGATGCCAACCCAGGAGGAGACGCCATGACGGAAACAATCACCAGAACGGAAAGTATCCAGCCACAGGAAGCGAAGCAGGTGCTCGCCCTCGCGCGGTCGTCCGGCGTCAAGATGGTGGACCTGCGCTTCGTGGACCTGCTCGGTATCTGGCAACACTTCACCCTCCCCGTACAGGAACTGTCCGAGACGCTCTTCACCGAGGGCGCGTTCTTCGATGGCTCATCCGTGAAGGGCTTTCAGGCGATTAACGAGTCGGACATGCTGCTCATCCCTGATGCCTCGACCGCCGTGGTCGATCCGGTGCTGCGGGTGCCGACCCTGTCCATCACGTGCTCCGTCGTCGACCCGTTCACGAAAGAGCCGTATAGCCGGGATCCGCGCAACATCGCCCGCAAGGCCGAAGCACACCTCGCCAACTCCGGGATCGCGACGACCAGCTACTTTGGACCGGAGGCGGAGTTCTATATCTTCAACTCCCTGCGGTTCGATGGGAACAGCCACTCCAGCTATTACTTCATTGACAGCGACGAGGGCATTTGGAACAGCGGTGCTCCCCCCAACGGCAAGCCGAACCTCGCGTACCGGCCCCGGCCAAAGGAGGGTTACTTCCCCGTACCGCCGACAGACAAGCTCCAGGATCTGCGCTCGGAGATTGTCCTGAAGCTCATTGAGGCTGGGATTGAGGTCGAGTTGCACCACCACGAGGTAGGCAGCGCAGGCCAAGCGGAGATCGACCTGCGCTTCAGCACCCTCACCAACATGGCAGACCGTATGATGCTCTACAAGTACATCGTGAAGAACGTGTGCTATCAACAGGGCTACACCGCAACGTTCATGCCCAAGCCAGTCTTTGGCGACAACGGCTCTGGGATGCACGTCCATCAGAGTCTCTGGGACGAGAACGAGCCAATCTTCTATGACTCGGATGGATACGCGTTACTGAGCGATCAGGCGCGCTGGTACGTTGGCGGCTTGCTGGCCCATACTCCCGCGCTGCTCGCCCTGTGCGCGCCAACAACGAACTCCTTCCGGCGCCTGGTGCCGGGCTTCGAGGCCCCAGTGAACCTGGTGTACTCGCAGCGCAACAGATCCGCATGCGTGCGCATCCCGGTGAGCAGCAACCCGAAGGCAAAGCGTATCGAATACCGCGCGCCGGACCCGAGCGCCAATCCGTATCTCGCGTTCTCGGCGCTGCTCATGGCGGGCCTTGATGGTATCCGCAACCGAATCGAGCCGCCCGCACCGATGGACATGGACTTGTACGAGTTGTCCGCGGACGAGGCGAAGAACGTGGCGTCAGCACCAAGCTCACTCGGCGAGGTGCTAAACGCTCTGGAAGCGGACCACGAATTTTTGCTCGTGGATAACGTGTTCACGCCCGACGTAATCGAGCAGTGGGTCAGCCTCAAGCGCAAACGGGAACTGGAGCCGATGGCCCAACGTCCGCATCCGTATGAGTTCTCCCTGTACCACGACGTGTAAACAGATTCCGCAATGGACCTGCTCAGGGGCGCTTCCATTCGTTGGAAGCGCCCCTCGTTGCGCGTGTTCTGTTTCGCGGCCCCGTTGGTTCGGGGACAGGGATTCGAACCCCGATACGCAGCTTCAAAGGCTGCTGTCCTACCATTAGACGATCCCCGATCGACGCACCTGAAGCATTGTAGGAAACCCCATCGGAGAGTGTCAACGCAGTTGGCCCCCTGGCGCATTGAGGTGGTCTCGACCGCGTCCAGGTATGGATGCCCTTAACGGATGGAGCCGCTCGCAACGAGCAGCTCCGGCAAGGTGAGTGCGTGCATGCACCTGGTCCGCTCCAGTCGCTGCAACCGCCAGATGACGGCCTCGGGCCGATTTGATCGGACCGCCCGGTGAACCTGCCACCAGTCCTCGCGGACCTGCTTAAGAAGCAGCATTCGGTCTTCGTGTTGTCTGCGCGCAAGAGTAATCGCCACGGCGCCACGTCCTCTCCAGGTACGAGCCAATAATGTCAGGCTAATAAATCATGTCTGAGATCTTGTTGCGCCGCTTCCGTCGCTGCTTCGCGATCGCCTTGCGCCGGCAGTCATCAGAGCAATACTTGCTCTTGCCGTATGCCTGATACGCGGTGCCACACACGTCGCACGCTTTCTGTCCCACCGCGAGGGTGATCAGCTTCTTGCCTGCCGGCTTCTTGCCGAAGATGCAGGTCTCCGACTTGCACTGCGAGCAGGGAAACGACTTATAGCGACGGTTCTCGTCCAGACACGGCCACGGTACACCCATTCTCCAGACTCCTTTCGACTCCCCATCATGGGGTCGCCTCACCTGTCGGGAGTATATGGCCCGCTCGGTAAACTACCCGTAACATTCCCCAAGGCTTTATTAACGGCGTGTAAATGGTTTGATTTGCAGCTGAGGGCTTGACACGGCGCCAGTCGTAGCGGCGTTCAACTGAACACTCGTGCAGTGCCACCGCACGCCCTGCAAGGGAACAACGCTCACAACCGCTGATAACGCCAGCAGACGCGACCGGTGGCACGCACGTGTACGGGACAGGGTAACTCTTAGAGGAGCGCAGTTACGGCGAGATTAGACGGACTGCGCGATTGTTGCACTGACGCAACACATCGCGGGATCCGAGGCTATGGATCCCGCGATGTGTTTATTTGGCCAAACAACACCTGGCCGACCGACTGTGGGAGAACGTTGGGCGACGGCTACCCAGGTTACGCCATCGCGTCCGTAAAGCGGTAGCCCACGCCCTGTTCGGTCGCGATGAACCGCGGGCCGTCGGGACCAGTGTTCAGCTTGCGCCGCAGGCGTCCGATGTACACCCGCAAGTACTCGTTCTCCTGGGAGTATTCAGGGCCCCACACCCGGTGGAGGAGCATCTGATGTGTCAGAACCTTGCCGGCATTCTGCACGAGTTGTTCGAGGACGGAATACTCCGTGACGGTTAGCTTGACCTCACCGTCGTTGAGCGTCACCAGTCGGCGGGAAAAGTTCACGTTGAGCGGCCCTGAGCGAAACACCGACTGCTGAGGCTGGGCCGGCCGCTCCTCCGCGCGGCGGAGCTGCGTGCGCACACGCGCGAGCAACTCCGTCACGTAGAACGGCTTGCGCAGGTAGTCGTCCGCGCCGAGGTCCAGCGCCTCGACCGCGTAGTTGGCGTCATTGAGCGCGCTGACGACGATGATGGGCACTTTGGACCATTCGCGCAGCCGCTTGCAGACCTCCAATCCGCCGAGGTTGGGCATCCTGACATCCACCAGAAGCAGATCGGGGTTGTGCTGCTCAACGAGGGTGATCGCCTCCTCGCCGTCAATCCCCGTGTACACGTTATATCCCGTCACCTTCAACGTGGATGAAATAAGTTTCAAGATGCTCTTCTCATCATCAACGACAACGATGTTTTCCTTTTTCACCTTCATTCTCCCCCTACAAACTATGACACTACGCCCGTGCGGGCACCAATGCGCTGATCCTGCCCAGCATTTCCGTGATGGTGAACGGCTTCACCAGATAGTCCGCAGCCCCCAGCCCTCGTGCCCGCCGCTCGTCCTCCTCGCGACTCGCGGCAGTGACAACGATCACAGGCACATAGGCCAAGATCTCCTCGCGGGCAAGGTGCTTCAAGACATCCCACCCGGACATGACTGGTAACATCAGGTCCAGCATGATCACATCCGGGTACATATTGCGCGCCTGCGTAAGCCCCTCCTGACCGTCCGTCGCTACCACGACGTCCCATCCCCGCAAAGCGAGGTTCTGACTCAAAAGCTTAAGGATGCTTGGCTCATCCTCCACAATTAAGACGCGAGACACGCCTAACTCCTTCCCGTTGGCGACGGGAGGGTGAAGTAGAAAATCGACCCGTGCCCGACGCTGCTTTCCACCCATATCTTTCCGCCGTGCGCCTCGACGATGTTGCGGCAGATGGCTAGCCCCAATCCGGTGCCGTGTTGCGGGCGGAACTCCGTGCCCTCCACTTGATAGAAGCGCTCGAACACTTTGTCGAGCTTCTCCGAGGGTATGCCCGTGCCCTCGTCGAGCACTCCAACGCGCACGCCGCCTTCGAATCGCTCCGCGCCCACCACGAGATTGCTCTCCGCCGACGAGAACTTCGCCGCGTTTTCCACCAAGTTGCGAAGTACTTGCCCAATGCGTTCTCCATCGCAGCGCACGAGAGGGAGCGAGGGACTAGTCTGAAACACGAGGTTGCGGCCACCAGCAAGGATCTCCAAGTTTCCCTGCTGCTCCTCGATCACATCGTCCACGTGCTGCCAGTCCAGACTCATACGAAGGGCACCTGCCTCGAGCCTCGAGAGGTCCAGCAGATCGGTAACGAGCCGTCGTAGCCGGTCGGCGTTCGCCTCAATCTCATAGATCCAGTCGCGCTCCATCTCCTTGGGGATGTTCAACTCGTCCGCGTATTTGAGGGAGGACGCGAAGCCCTGAATCGCTGTGATTGGAGTACGCAACTCGTGACTTACGGTCCCAAGCAACTGGGTGCGCAGCTTGTCCGCTTCCTTGGCCGCCTCAGTTCCCGCAGCCTCCTCAAACAGAAATGCAGTGTGGATCGCGGTGGCGGCTTGCATCGCAAGCGTGTTCGCAAAGCGAAGCTCGTGTTGGCTTGCCCGATGGTTCTCGACGCGTCCCAGGCAGAGCACGCCGATACTTCGCGCGCCGGGCGCAACCATGGGCGTCAGAGTCGCCGAGACGATGGGCGCCTGATGCAGTACCGATGAACGGGAACGGCGCGTCGACGAAAGATCCGGGATTGAAGCGGGTTGGCGGGTGTACAGTACACGGAACAGAATGTCCGAGGGTTTGACATGCACCGGCTCCTGCTCGAACCGGCCGTCACTGCTCAGAGAGTAGCACGTCGTGAAGGTGGCGTCTCGTTCGTCGTACAGGAACATTGCAGCGTAGCAGCACCGCGCCGGTCCGAGCGCGCCCATCAGCACAGCCTCTGTCACGGTCGAGATGTCGCCCATATGCATAGGAGCCGCCGCAGCGCGCTGGAGGGCGCTAAACTCATCGCGGCGGCGTGCCTTTTCCTCCCGCGTGTCCACGGACCGACTCTGATACGCTAACACGAAAAAGAGCGCCCACAGCAGCCCCAGATGCACCAGCCACGAAGGCGAATGGCTTGGTTCCCAACTCACGATCAAGGCATTCAACACGCTTGCTCCGAGGCAATAGTACGCACCCAGCTTTATGCCGTGCTGCAAAACCATCACCGTGAGTGGCAACATATACAGGGCGATGAGCGGGCTCTCGGAGCGCCCGGTGACCAGCACGAGCAGGGTGATGAACGTCAAATCGAGTATCACCGCAAAACGGCGGGTCAGATACGGCAGGTGGTATCTATGCGTGCTCGGAAGGCTGGTCAAAGCGGCATAGCCAGCTACGACTATCACAATCGCCCACGGAAATGACTCGATAGAGACGCCCGCACCAGTCGCTAACAGAGCCGCACCGGTCAGCACGACCACACATAATCGGAGCCATGCCATAGTCGCATCTGTCGCATTGACGAGAAACTGACGTTGTTCGTGGACGACCATCTTTTCCGTCCCCCTTCCGTATAGCGAAGTATATGGATGTGGCCGGAGGGTGGCAACGCCTCCAGGGGTGTAGTTTTCTTCACACAAGTTAACAGGGCCACTGGCAAGGTTTGGCTATTCCACTTTCCCCCACGCCCTCCATGTGCCGTCACACATTGATGTGACAGGTCGTCGCGCAAATTCGACATAATTCAAATCAGGGATCTTCAACGTTTGACAGCCTTTCTTCGAGCGTTCTAGAATACGGCGCGTATCTAGTAGGGAGACGGCAGTGCAGACAGCCATGCGACGAACGCCCTTGTTCGCAACGCACCAGAACCTGGGTGCGCGGATGGTCCCCTTCGCGGGATGGACGATGCCCGTCCAGTACACCAAAGTGATCAACGAGCACCGTGCAGTGCGGTCGACGGCAGGGCTTTTCGACCTGTCGCATATGGGGGAGTTCGAGATCTGCGGCGCCCAGGCGCTCGCCTTTCTCAACTTTGCGCTGACCAACGACGCGGGCAAACTTGAGCCCGGCACGGCACAGTACACGCTCATTCCATATACGGATGGGACTATCGTCGACGATGCGATTCTGTACCGACTGGATGACCGATACCTGCTCGTCGTCAACGCGAGCAACGTGGAGAAAGATCTGGACTGGCTGCAACACCAGGCGCTTGGCTTCCCCACGGCGGAGATTCGCGACGTCTCAGCCGAGACCACTCTTATCGCTATCCAGGGGCCG
Organism: Chloroflexia bacterium; assembly: GCA_013695265.1. GTDB lineage: Bacteria > Chloroflexota > Chloroflexia > Thermobaculales > Thermobaculaceae > JACDAU01. The sequence continues at coordinate 3,521 of JACDAU010000551.1, read as the reverse complement.
CTCTCCGAAGCCGTTCTCCAACCCATGACGGACGCCGATCTCAAGGCGCTTGGATACTACCACGCGGTCGAGACGAGGGTGTGTGGCGTTCCTGCCCTCCTTGCACGCACTGGCTACACCGGCGAGGACGGCTTCGAGATCTTCGCCACGCCGGGCGACGCGACGCACGTGTGGCACACCGTGCTGACCGCCGGGGAGCCGCTCGGTCTCACTCCGGTGGGGCTTGCCGCCCGCGATACGCTGCGACTGGAGGCGAAGATGGCATTGTACGGGCACGAGATCAGCGATCAAACAAACCCGATCGAGGCGGGACTTGGCTGGGCGGTAAGCCTGGACAAGGGAGACTTCGTTGGCCGCGAGGCGCTAGAACGCGAGAAGAGGCTTGGACCGGCCCGCAAGCTGATCGGCTTCGAGATGATCGAGCGGGGCGTGCCGCGCGCCGAACAGCCAATATTCAAGGACGGCGCTCACGTCGGCTTCGTGACCAGCGGCACGTACTCCCCGACGCTCGACAAGCCGATTGGTCTCGGCTATGTTCCCGCTCGATTCTCGCGGCAAGAGACAGAAATCGATATCCTGATCCGCGATCGTCCGGTGCGAGCGCGAGTCGTCAGAACCCCGTTCTACAAGCGCGAGCGAGGAGCCAACACATGAATCCAGAGGATTGCCGGTATACACACGAACACGAGTGGGTCCGCGTCGACGGCGAACTCGCGACCGTTGGCATCACCCACCACGCACAGGATCAACTGGGCGACGTGGTCTACGTGGATCTGCCGGAGGTCGGCGCAACGTTTAACCAAAATCAACCATTCGGCAGTATCGACTCCGTCAAGACTGCCTCCGACCTTTTCAGTCCCATCAGTGGCGAAGTTGTCGAGGTGAACGGCACCTTAGTGAACGATCCCGCGATCGTGAACGCCGACCCATTCGGCGAGGGGTGGATGATTCGGGTTCGACAGAGCGATCCTGCGGAGGTTGATTCCCTGATGACGGCAGATCAGTATGCGGAGTACACGCGAGAGGCGTAGACAGAGCAGACGTTGGCGCACCCGGTCCCCCGCGCTGCGAGGAGCGGGAAGATTGGCGGAAGCCTCTCTGCAGGTTACAACGTTGCTCGTGGAGTTGGCGCACCTCCTCATTGTTTTGCGCGTTCGCACCGTGTATAGTGGTGTGCGGCGGACGCACTCGTTTGCACCGCACGATGAAGACGGTCAGGAGAGTCAGTATGTGGTCCAACGGCATCGCACGGCACACCAGCGGTAGCGCTGGTCGTTGTGCGCCGTCCGCGCGACCTCGCTCGCCGTCACATCACTTGGAACCTCCCCAATAAGGGGAGAACCAGAAAGGTTCTGAACAGGGCTGTGGCGGAGAAATCTTCACCACAGCCCTATTGTTTTGCATTGAGGTAGATAAATGATCCAGATAGACCAGGAACAACGCGAAGTCGGGCCAGCGGTTCGAGAGACGCAAGCGTATGACACGCACCCACACAACGCCGTAGTTGCACATGAGCTGGTTAAGGCATTCGGCGGCGGCTCCCAGCGGATCTTCCGCCGGGCAAAGCCAGAGGGAACGGGCCGGGTGCTGGCCGTCGACCACGTCAGCATGCGCATCGCCAGGAATGAGATCTACGGCGTGCTCGGGGCGAACGGCTCTGGCAAGAGCACGCTGATCCGGTTGCTCTCAACTCTGCTATTGCCAGATAGCGGAACCGTCGGCATCTTTGGCTACGATGTCGTGCGAGATGAGCGGACCGTCAAGCGGATGCTGAACCGTGTCTCGGTCGAGGCCAGCTTCTTCAAGAAGCTATCCCCGTTCGAGAACCTCATGTATGCCACCCGCCTGTACGGCATCACGGGGGCAAGCGCACGGCGGGAGATACCAGTCGCCCTCGGCAGGCTCGGCATCGCGCCCGACCGGATACATCGGCCATTAGAACAGATGTCGCGCGGTATGCAGCAGAAGGTGGCGATCGCACGCGCACTCCTGACCGCTCCTGTCTTTTTGCTCCTGGATGAGCCGACGACGGGTCTGGACCCGCGCTCGAAGGTCGATGTGCAGAACTTCGTGCTGCAACTGCGGCGAGAGCATGACGCCACGGTGCTGCTCACCACCCATGATATGGCCGAGGCAGACGCGTTGTGTGACCGCATCGCGATTCTGGACCGAGGCCGGGTCGTCGCGGAGGGCACGCCGGAGGAACTGAAGGCACAGGCCGCCAACCGTGATCTGCCCGAGCCGACCATGGAAGATGCATTCATGGTCTTCACCGGGCGGTCGCTTGAGGAGGCAGAGCAAGAGGCGGAACCCGCAGCGCGGTAGGATCCGCACGTTTCGGAGAGATTGAAAGGTACGGCGGCGAAGACCATTCGCCGCGAAAGGACAGGACTTCAGTGGCAGTTTTCAATCCGCCCGGCATAGGGCGGGAGGTACGCGCGAGCTATGCGTTTGTCGAGCGCAACCTGAACCTGGCGAAGCGGTACTGGGGATGGGAGATCGCCTTCTTCCTGTACACCATCTCGTCTTCGCTGTCGGTCATCTACATCGGTGAGGCGCAGGACCCTGCGGGGCGCGGCGAGCTGGTCCTCACTCTTGGCATCGGCACGCTCGTGTGGGCATACCTGCGCTCGGTGTTTGACTCGATCAGCGAGATGATTACATGGGAGCGCTGGGAGGGCACGATCGAGTACACGTTCATGGCGCCCATCAGCAGGCTAACACATATGTTGGGCACCGCGCTCTTTAGCATCGTGTATGGAATCCTGCGCACGGCGGCGCTCTTTGTCGCCCTGGCGCTCTTTGTGGACCTTGACCTCAGCCGCACAAACTATGGGGCGGCGTTCGTCGTGACGCTGGTCGGATCCCTGAGCTTCCTCGGTATCGGGATCATGGCGAGCATCCTCCCGCTCTGGTTCACGGAGCGTGGGGCCGAGATGACGTTCATGATCAGCGCGATCCTGCTGCTGATTTCCGGCGTGTACTACCCGATCTCCGTGTTGCCCGACTGGCTGGAGCCGCTGGCGCGCCTCTCGCCCGCCACCTACTTCCTGGACGGTATTCGGCGTACGGTGATATCCGGGCAGGGACTCTCACAACTGGGAGACGTGCTGTTGCCGCTGCTTGTCATGGGCGTGCTGAGCATTCCCCTCGGTGTATGGGTGTTCCTGCGAGTGGAAACGTACGCCAAGCGCACGGGCCGCCTCAAGCGCAATGGTTAGGATCACACGGGGCGGTGGCACTTCGCTTCGAGCGATGAGCACTGGGGAGTGCGCCCGTGCCACAGTTGGCTCGCGACGTCTCGCTAGGTACCATATGAACGGGACAGAGGTCCAGGGTGGAGGTGAGCGTGCTAGCGGGCCGCGCCCTGCCGTAGTTCTGCAACATGCTGATTGCGTACACGCATTGGTCGTAGACGGGGCGTGGACGTCGACCAGTCCAGACCTTGAAGCGCGTGGTTGCGGATCCTGATACGGACCTCACGTTGATCCCGATTCGTAGCACCGCAGCGTGTATCTTCT
>JACDAU010000532.1 GCA_013695265.1 Chloroflexia bacterium | reverse complement strand
CTCAGCGCCGAGCACGCCCGCCACGCCCTTGAAATCATGATCAAAGCCGTCGAGTCCGCACGCAGCGGCCGCGTGCTCGACCTGGAGACCAGCTTCTAAAGCAACGAGGTGGCTACGTGCGCACCCCCGCCAGCCATGTCATTCTGAGCGGTGCGAAGAATCCGTGGCCACTTGGTCGGGCGAAGCATTCGGAGTGCGGTATTCACCGGGAATCGAAAGTGCGTATCGCGGATACTTCGCACCGCAGCAAGGAGCAACAGCAATGAGCACTGGACGCCTCCGCATCGGCATCGTAGGTGCCGGGCGTATCCTGCCCGCGCACCTGCACGGCTACAAGGCGCTGCTCGACCGTGGCATTGGGGACTTCGAGATCGTCGCGCTCTGCGCCCGCAAGCAGGAGGATGTCGACCGCTTCCTCACGCCCGGCGGTCCTCCGCCACGTCCACCCCTGAACGACAACTCGAACGACCCCTTGAACGCGCCGCACCTCTACCTCAGCGACCTCTTTCCAGACACCGAGGTGCAGGGATGGACCGATTCCGAGGCGATGATCCGCGAGGCCGACCTCGACGTGGTGGACATCACCGCCAGTGTTGCTGCCCACCACCCCGCCGCGATGCAGGCGTTCGAGCGGGGCATGCACGTCATGGTGCAGAAGCCGATCGCCGGCGCCGTGCGAGAGGCGCGCGAGATGGTGGAGGCGGCGAAGACCGCGGGCGTCGCGCTTGGTGTCATGGAGAACGTCCGCTTCGAGTCCTCCGTGCTGATGGAGCGCTGGGTCGTGCAGCACGGCCACCTCGGCGCGATCCAGATGGCGCTGGGCACGTACCTGGGCACGCACCAGTGGAGCCCGGACAAGATCGTCGCAGAGACTCCCTGGCGGCACCGGCAAAACGAGGCGGGCGGCGGCATCAGCGTCGACCTCGGCGTCCACTTCTTCCAGCATCTGCGCTCCGTCTGCGGCCCGATCTCAAACGTGTACGGGGGTGTGCGCACCTTCGAGCCCGTCCGCTACACGCGCGACGATTCGGGCAACGTCATAGACGAGGTGCGGGCCGACGTGGACGACGCGATGTTCTGCACGTTCGAGTTCGCGGCCGGCGGTCTCGGTCAATTGAGCGCGTCGTGGGCGGGCCACGGCCCCCCAACCTTGCTGCCCGGCGGACTCGTGATCTACGGCAGCAAGGGCTGCCTGAAAGAGGGCATCCTCCACCTTGACGGCCAGGCACCGGTCGCGCTTGGCGATTTCTTCGAGCAGCACGCCACCGATGCGGAGCGCGACGAGCTCTTCCCGCACGGCGTCCGCGACTCCTTTGGGCAGGTATACCTCGACTTCCTGACTGCGATCCGCGAGGGTCGGCAGCCGATCTACGACGGCCAGGAAGGTCTGATCGACCTCGCGCTCTGTGAAGCAGTAGCCGAGTCCTCGCGCCAGCGCCGCCCGCTCAGCGCGGAGGAGGTGATCGACGATGCGGGCGCATAGGTCACGGCGGTTCCGTAGCTGCTCCAGCCCGGTAGCTCCCCGCCCGTGCGGATTGAATCAACAGTGTGCCGGAGCAATCCATTAATGCATAATCAAGCGGCGGGTTCGGGAATACGCATGGTGGCGTCAGCGTAGAGACGTTGTATACTACGTCTTGCGGGCTTCCTGGCACCGACAAACCATTGTGGTGATGCATTAACCCTTGACAGTATGATGAAAAGCGATTACTTTGCTGTACGGCATGGTGTACTACACGCGGCGGTGATGGAACCTCGCGAAGCTTGTCCGCGTTTAGGGTATGCTGGAATCACTGCTACCCACCGCCACGGCACTGAGCACGATACCAGCAGGCAGATACCGTCAGCCGGAACTGCAGGGATGGAAATGAGGAGGTCAGGTATGACCCTGTTCACGGTCGCTGTGGTGTTGGTGGCTTCCTGGTCCCTCGCAAACCAGGGCCGGGGGGATGCTGCGCGCACCAAGCAGTCCCGAATCAGCGCGATCGACGGTGCAAGCACGATCAAATCGTCGCCTCCCGCGTCAGGTG
>JACDAU010000184.1 GCA_013695265.1 Chloroflexia bacterium | reverse complement strand
CTCCCTGGCTGGGTATATCTGGCCAGGATTCAAGACTATGCCGGCCCGCGCTCCGGGATCATTGTTCCGAATGATTGGCACGGCTGCCCCGTGGGCGAGCAGCAGGTTGTGCGCCGCCTGCAGCGCGTCCTTTGTACCCGTTCGACCCGGCGCGTGCTGTCCTACGCGGTACCCGAGAAAGGCGCTCGACCACGGCTCATTGAGCGTGACCCAGTGCTGCACGCGGTCACCAAGTCGACGCGTTACGATGTCCGTGAACTCGGCGAATGCGTCCACCGTGCCGCGGCTCGGCCAGCCACCCTGGTCCTCAAGTGCCTGAGGCAGGTCCCAGTGGTAGAGCGTCGCCCACGGCGTGATGCCGGCATCAAGCAGCCCTTCGACGAGCTGGTCGTAGAAGTCCAGTCCGGCGTCGAGCGGCCTGCCCCGTCCGAGTGGCAGTATGCGCGGCCATGAAATGGAGAAGCGATACGCGTTCAGGCCGAGCTCGCTCATCAACGCGAGGTCCGTGCGCCACTGGTTGTAGTGATCGCACGCCACGTCGCCCGTGTCTCCGTTCCGAGTCCTGCCCGGCGTGTGACTGAAGCGGTCCCAAATGGACTCGCCGCGCCCGTCCTCGTACGCCGCGCCCTCGATCTGATACGCCGCGGTCGCCGCGCCCAAGACGAATCCCTGAGGGAATACCGGGATCATGCCAGTAGCCGACGTGATTGGAACTGGAGGTCTTGAATCCAACGGCCTCGGACCGACCTTACTTCGCGGCCTGCGTGAGCCCTTCCAGGTTTCGCAAGGACGTACGGACGTCCTCCATGGCGTTGCGCGGATGGTCCTGTTCCACGATATACCACTCCACTCCGATTTCCGAGCCGAGGCGCAGGTAGTCCTGATAAGGCAGGATGCCCGCGCCTACGGGCGCGTCCGAGTGCTCAGTGTCGTCCAGCATGTCCTTGCAATGCAATAGCGGCATTCTGCCCGCGTACTTCCTCATGAGCCCGATCGGGTCCGTGCCGCCGTACTGCGCCCAGAACAGGTCCAGTTCCAGGTTCACGAGCGCGGGGTCTGTATTCTCAGCGATAAGCTCGAACATCGTGCTGCCGTCGAGCGGCTCGAACTCGTGCGCATGATTGTGGTAACCAAAGTGCAATCCCTCGTCGTGGCATGTCTGGCCGAGCCCGTTGAACGTGTCCGCAAGGCCGCGCACCTGCTCCACAGTCGACCGACGCTCTTCCGGGATGCCAGGAACTACCGCGTGCTTGCATCCGAGAGTGTGCAGATCCTCGATCATTTGCTGCGGGCTGTTCTCCAGTTGGATGAACGGGACGTGGGCGGAGATGGCCCGCAAGCCAAATTCTTCCATCGCGGAGCGAAGCTCGGTTACGGGAGTATCGCCGTAGCCCGCGAACTCCAGCGTGCGGTACCCCATGTCGGCGAGTTGGCGCAGGGTGCCGATAAAGTCCTGCGCTGTCCGCTCGCGGACCGTATAGAGTTGAAGCGCAATCATCCGAATCTCCCTTTCGCTTGGCGTTCTGTGGCCAGTCAATAGAACGGTACGAAGTATAGCAGGACCGAGCGATGCAGACTGCCTCGCCGGCGGGCCCCGCGCCATAATTGGAGCATGAGCCGCGTCCGTGCTACACTTTCGCGACGAGCGCGACCGCAAAGGAGGAGACTTGTGGATATCGGCGAACAAACCGCGCACCCCGCCATGGACCTACCCGAAGGCATAGAACTGCGCGGACCCGTACCCTCAGATCTCGCGGAGATACTCACGTCCGACGCACTGCGTTTCGTCGCGAAGCTCCACCGCGCGTTTGAAGCGACCCGGCAAGACTTGCTCCTGCGTCGAGTCAAACGTCAGGCCGAGCTGAACGCAGGTGCCCTGCCGGGGTTTGCGGAGGAGACGCGGAACGTTCGGGAGGGCGCTTGGACGGTCGCTCCCGTGCCGGAGAGTATTCAGGATCGGCGGGTAGAAATCACCGGGCCCACCGACCGCAAGATGGTGATCAACGCTCTGAACTCCCGCGCGCGAGTATTCATGGCCGACTTCGAAGACGCGAATGCCCCGACGTGGGAAAACATGGTGCGTGGTCAAAGCAACCTGTTCGATGCCGTCCGGAGGAAGATCGATTACACAAGTCCCGACGGCAGGGAGTACACCTTGCGCCCGGAAGTCGCAATGCTGTTCGTTCGTCCTCGCGGCTGGCACCTGTCCGAGAAACACCTCCTGGTGGATGGCCAGCCCATCTCGGGCGCCCTGTTCGATTTCGGACTCTTCTTTTTTCACAACGCTCGAGAGCTGGTACAGCGAG
>JACDAU010000471.1 GCA_013695265.1 Chloroflexia bacterium | reverse complement strand
GCTGGTCCACGGTCACGTCGCCCTTGTTGTCCACAGGCTCACCGAGCACATTGAAGACGCGCCCGAGGGTACCAGGGCCAACTGGCACTGCGATGGGTTGGCCGGTGTTCGTGACCTGCGCTCCACGGGCCAGTCCCTCCGTCGCCGTCATCGAGACGGTGCGGACCGTGTCGTTCCCGAGGTGGGACTGCACCTCCACGGTGACGGGATTTCCGCCCTCCATCTCCACGAGGAGCGCCGTGTAAATCTCGGGCAGGTTGCCATCCGAAAACTCGACATCCACCACGGGACCGAGCACTTGGAGCACCCTGCCAGTCGCTGCTTGAGTCTGTACTGCCACTAATTTCCTCCCTGATTTGGCGGACCGTCTGGCCGCCCCAATGATCGACGCCTAACCCTCCAGGGCGGCGGCCCCACCCGCAATCTCGATGATCTCCCGCGTGATCGCCGCCTGGCGCGCCTTGTTGTACGTCAGGCTCAGGTCGTCCACAATGTCATTCGCGGCGTCGGTGGCATTGCGCATTGCTACCATCCGCGACGAATGTTCGCTCGCCTTGCTTTCAAGCAGCGCCTGATAAAGCCGGATCTCGACGTAGCGCGGGAGCAGCGCCTGGAGCAACAGCACCGGACTCGGTTCGTAGATGTAATCCGGCCCGCGCTGCGCCTCACGCTCCTCTTCCTCGGTCGGCGGCTCAATCGGCAGAAGCTGCTCGATGCGCGGCGTCTGATTGAGGGTACTGATGTACTTGGTGTAGACCATGTATACCGCGTCGGTCTCGCCCGCCGTAAACCGTTCAGTGACCGTCCGCGCGACCGGGGTGACGGCGTCGAGACCCGGTGCATCGCCAAGTTCGCTGAAGTCGGCGATCACGTTGCGGCCATATCGGACCATGTAATCGCGCCCCTTGCGACCTAGCGTGAGCAAATTCACGGGAGCGCCGGCGTCTTTGAGCACGAAGTTTGAGGCCAGGCGCAACGCGTTCGCGTTAAAGCCACCCGCGAGGCCGCGATCCGAGGTGATCAGTATGAGGTCTATGTTCTGGACCTCCCGGCGTTCGAGCAGCGGATGCAGCGGTCCCTCACCTGTCGGCGCGGCATCACCGACCCCAGCGAGAACCTGCCGGATCTTCTCCGAGAACGGGCGTGAGGACTCTACCGACTCCTGCGCGCGCCGCATCCGGGAAGCCGCCACCATCTGCATCGCGCGGGTGATCTGCGAGATGTTCTTCACGCTTCGGATGCGCGTGCGGATGTCGCGTAAGCTAGGCACAGGTTCCCTCCCTTGGCAGCGTCCCTAGACGGACGCCGCCTGCTCTGGCTGGTAGCCCTGCTTGAACTCCGTCACGGCGCTTTTGAGCTGCTCGGTCAACTCATCGTCGAGCCGCTTCTTCTCGCGGATGGCATCGCTTACGTCGGAATGGACCGAGCCCATGTAGTCATACAGCTTCGTCTCGAAGTCGCGGATGCTCTCCACGGGAATATCATCGAGATGCCCGTTCGTCAGAGCGTACATGATGATCACCTGGTTCTCGACGGAGACCGGCTGATACTGCGGCTGCTTGAGCACCTCGACGGTGCGCTGACCACGCTCCAACTGCTGCCGGGTCGCGCGATCCAGATCCGAGCCGAACTGCGCGAACGCGGCGAGCTCCCGGTATTGCGCGAGCTCGAGCTTTACCCGGCCCGCCACAGACCGCAGTGCGCGGATCTGCGCGGCGCCACCCACGCGGGACACCGAGAGACCGACGTTCATCGCGGGGCGCACGCCCTGGTAGAACAGGTCCGTCTCCAGGTAAATCTGGCCGTCCGTGATCGAAATCACGTTCGTGGGAATGTACGCGGACACGTCATTCGCCTGGGTCTCGATGAGCGGCAGGGCCGTCAGACTGCCCCCGCCGTTCTCGTCGTTCAGGCGCGCCGCGCGCTCCAGGAGGCGCGAGTGCAGGTAGAACACGTCGCCAGGATACGCCTCGCGCCCCGGCGGACGGCGCAGCAACAGGCTGATCTCGCGATACGAGGCGGCGTGCTTGGACAGGTCGTCGTACACGATGAGGGCGTCGCGGCCCTGCTCCATGAACTCCTCGCCCATCGCGCAGCCGGCGTAGGCCGAGATGTACTGCAGCGGCGCGGGGTCGTCTGCGGAGGCGGACACGACGATGGTGTGCTCCATCGCGCCGTTCTCCTCCAGCGTCGCCACGAGCTGTGCGACCTTCGAGCTCTTCTGCCCGATCGCGACGTAGATGCAGACGACGTCCTGACCCTTCTGGTTGATGATCGTGTCGACGGCGATCGCGGACTTTCCGACCTGCCGGTCTCCGATGATGAGCTCCCGCTGACCCCGCCCGATGGCGGTGAGCGCGTCAACCGCCTTGATGCCCGTCTGCAGAGGGGTGTCC
>JACDAU010000464.1 GCA_013695265.1 Chloroflexia bacterium | reverse complement strand
CGTACAACCTCAAGAAGGAGGGGTACGAAGTTGTATCAGCGGCGGATGGGATACAGGCCGTAGCGACCGCTCGCTCGGAGCAACCGGACGTGATCGTGCTCGATCTGATGTTACCGGGCCTCAGCGGACTGGAGGTGTGCCGCACGATTCGCAGCGAGAGCACGGTGCCGATCCTGATGCTGACCGCCCGATCCGATGAGATGGACCGTGTGCTCGGCCTTGAGTTAGGAGCGGACGAGTACGTCATCAAGCCCGTTGGGCTTCGTGAACTACTCGCGCGCATCAAGGCAATGTTGCGCCGAACGCAGATGGCCGCCCCCCATTTCGCCAGCCCTGGCCCAGGCCCGCAGGAAATTGTTGAGGCGGGCCCCCTGAAAATGAACGCAGCGAGCCGAGAGGCGATCTGGAACGGGAAAGAGTTGGACCTACGGCCCAAGGAGTTTGACCTGCTGTTTTATCTCGCTCAGAACCACGGCCGTGTGCTTACCCGTGCCTCCCTGCTTGAGGGGGTCTGGGGTTACGATTACGTTGGTGACGCCCGCACGGTGGACGTGCACATACGGTGGATCCGGGAAAAACTGGAGCGAGAGCCGAGTAAACCACGGTACATCCAGACGCTGCGGGGCACGGGCTACAAGCTGGCACTGTAGCCGAGCGCCAGGCGACGCTCACGGGAGTGAGGCAGGGCCCATGTTGGAGCCGTGGATTGCAATTGCACTTGTGCTTTCGTTTTTGCTTCTTCTCGTCGGCTTGTTGCGTGGCGGCCGCCCTGATCTGCCCCCGCCAATAACTGCGGCGCCTGTTCCGCAGGCCGAAATCGACTTCGAGCAGCGATTGTCATCACTGCGTGAAACCAGCCTGGACCTCTTGGACGAGGCCGTGTTTCTCCTCGACGGGGAGCGGCGGGTTATGTTCGTGAACCGGGCGGCGCGAGAGTTGTTTCGCGTGGAGGAAGGGCGACCGCTCATCGAGGTGCTGCGTGACCATGATGTGGAGAATTTGCTCCGTCGCAGTATCGCCCAGGGCGAGCAGCAGACTGCATTTGTCCGGTTAAGCAGGCCACAACGTGTGGTGCGTGCGGTGGTGCGGCCGGTGCCTAATGCGGGAGTGGTCATGGTACTCGCGGATCTGACTGAGATTAATTATCTGCAGCAGGTGAGACGGGACCTTGTCGCGAACGTATCCCACGAATTGCGAACCCCACTCGCGACGCTCCAACTGCTCGTCGAGACGCTTATCGGGGGTGCAGCAGAAGATAATGAAGCGCGCACCCTTTTCCTCGGCAAGCTCCACGAACAGGTCTTCCATATGTCGAACATCGTGGAGCAGTCCCTTGCATTGGCCGCGCTGGAGTCCGGCGAGGCGCGAATGGTACCCACTCCCGTCCCCGTTCGATACCTCTTGGAGCGCAGCGCTGAACGTCTCAAGCCACAGGCCGAGCAGGCAGGGTTGCGAGTAATCCTGGAGCTGCCCGACGTGCTGCCGCGCGTGCGCGCCGATTTCGATCAGATCAGCCGGGTAATCACCAATGTGCTCGACAACGCAATCAAGGTGACACCGCAAGGGGGCGAACTCAGGGTGGGTGCGGCGCTAGAGGGCGACTTCGTCCGAATCGCGATCCAGGACACCGGTCCCGGAATCCCGCGACAGCACCTGCCCCGACTCTTTGAACGATTTTACACCGGCGACGAAGCCCGAACCGGCCGCAGCACCGGTCTCGGCCTGGCAATCGCGAAGCATACCGTCCAGATGCACGGCGGTCAGATATGGGCCGAGAGCGAGGAAGGTCAGGGCGCGAGCTTCTACTTCACCCTTCCCGTTGTAGAGGAGTAGATTGTTGGACACGTTTCGACGAAAGAGCGAGGCATGCTCGTGCTAGACCGGGCCGGCAGGCGTCGGTTGCAGCAATCGCCCCGAGCCCGCGCTCTTGCGGGATCGGAACTCTGAACACCCGCACATTGAGTGTGTCACGGATGGGGCTGGCTGGGTGGAGATGAGTGACCGGTAGCGGCACATTCGCCTCCTCGGGTTGCACGTTCTGTATGGAAAGGCGGTGGCCCACGATGGTTGCGGGCCACTGCCGTGCAGAGTCGCGAAATGAGCCGTGGCGAGAGTGGTCGCGCTCGCCACGGCTGTGTCTCGATCCGGATGCAGCTGCCGCTACAGCAGCGAGACACCAAGCCTGTCGAAAGCGGCCGCCTCGAGCGGGCTCAGCCCGTGCCGCACGGCCGCCTCTGCGAGTTCCCCGGTGATGCGAGGGGCAAAATGCGCCGGCGGCGGGGCGGCGGCCATCAGGCGCTGACGGCCTGGGTTGATGAGCGATCGCCTCGCCATGCCGCCCCCGCCAGAGTCGGGCATGCCCGGCAACTGGTCGAACGGACCCCAGATGGCGAACGTGATGCCTGGGCTCTGGATATTCACGAAGAAGGTGTTGCCGTCGGGCGAGAAGGTCGGACCGGCGAACTCTGAGCGCTCGCCTGGCTCGCCGTCGGGGTACGGTATGTTGTGGCTCGCAAACGGGTACACCTCGCCCTCGGGCGTGATGCCCATCACGCGGTTCTCGCCGTCCCCGTCCTCAGCAAACCACAGGTCTCCCCACGGCGTGATCGTAATGTTGTCCGGGCTCTCCATCTGGTTGACGTCCGTGCCCTCATAGAAGAGTTCCAACGTCTCCGTCCCGGGAGTGTAGCGGTAGATCTGCCCCAGCCGCGCCTCGCCGCCCGCGGTGTCGTCGAACCAGAACGCGCCGCCCTTGAACTCCGCCCCCTCAAGCCGGTTGAAGCGCGCCGCGCCGCCATACAGCGCGTCGTCGTGCGGCTCCTCGGCGGTCACGTCGATCCACTCGATCTGGAACCTCTGCCTCGGGGCGTAGAAGTCCAAGTCCAGCAGCGGCGCCTCCTTGAGCGCTAGCGCCTGCAGCTTGCCGCCCTTTTGCAGCGCGCCGGGCCGCTTGCTCGTGTCGTTGGGGATGTAGCGAAACAGGAAGCTGGAGCGGGTGTCATTGCGCGGATCCTCGTCGTCTATCTTACCGCGGAAGTCGTCCTCGGTGAGATAGACGATCCCAGTCGAGGGGTCTGTCCCCGTCGCCTCGTG
>JACDAU010000455.1 GCA_013695265.1 Chloroflexia bacterium | reverse complement strand
ACTATGGGCGATTCAGAATCTCTCCGCTCGAGACCGGCTACGGCTTAACACTGGGCAACGCCCTGCGCCGCGTCTTGCTTGGGAGCCTCGAGGGTGCCGCAATCACCTCGGTGCAGATCGACGGCGTCTTCCACGAGTTCGCCACCCTGCCGGGCCTGAAGGAAGATGTCACCGATATCATTCTGAACGTGAAGCGCTTGCGCCTGCGGAGCTACTCCGAGCGGCCGGTAACGCTTCGGCTCGACGTCAGCGGACCAAAGTCTGTCACGGCAGCAGACATCCGGCCCCACGCCGACGTGGAGATTGTCTCCGAGGACATCGCACTCGCGACGCTTGACTCGGAGGAAGCATCGCTTCAGATGGAGTTCATCGTCGGCAAGGGCCGTGGGTATGTGCCCGCCGAGGCTCAAGACGATCTGCCGATCGGCATGATCGCGGTGGACGCGATCTACAGTCCGGTGACCAAGGTTAACTACGTCGTGGAGCGCACGCGCATCGGGCAGAAAACCGACTACGATCTGCTGCTTATCGAGGTCTGGACCGACGGCACGATCGCGCCGGGCGACGCGCTTAGCCAGTCAGCGCGCATACTTGTCGATCAGTTCCAGGTTGTTTCGGCATATGCGGACGGCGATGGTGAGTTGTCGGACGGTATGCCGGGCGGCGTACTCCTGTCGCCGGAGGCGGATGCTCGTAGCATCGACGACTTGGCATTGACCGCGCGGACGCTGAACTGCCTGAAGCGGGCACACCTGACCACGGTCGGGCAGGTGCTTTCCAAGAACACGAGAGACCTGCTCAATATCCGCAACTTCGGCGACAAGTCGCTGAATGAACTGCAGGAGCGGCTTGCTGAGTTTGGCTACCTGCCCAGCGGATTGCCAAACACGTTTCTCGTCGACGCCGAGGATACCATGCCGATAGGGGTCCTTGCACAAACCGTCGGTGCAGGCGGCCCAGGACTCGATGACGAGGAAACCGACGACGTTGACGTTGATGATGATGACGACGAGAGCGCGGAGGTTCGTGCCGGTGCTCTGAACGAGGACGTGGAGCAGAAAGAAGGGTATACAGAGTGAGACACAGGATGGGAGGGTCGCGTCGGTTTGGCCGGCGTCCCGATGAACGCGCATCAATGCTCAAGAACTTGGCCATTTCGCTGATCTCGCACGAGAAGGTGCGGACAACATCGGCGAAGGCGAAGGAAGTGCGCTCCACCGTCGAGCGGCTGATCACCTTGGGCGTGACGGACACGCCGCGTAACCGCGAACTGGCGGAGTCTCGGCTCGGCAACCGGATCGCGGTGGCGAAGTTGTTTGATGATATCGGGCCACGCATGGCGGGCAGGCCGGGTGGTTATACTCGAATGTATCGCCTGGAAACTCGCCACGGAGACGGCGCACCAATCGTGCAGATCGAGATTTTGGACTGACCATGCCACGGACGGTGAAGCTGCGTGTGTCGTACAATGGGGACCGCTTCGCTGGCTCTCAGATGCAAACGGGACAGCGCACCGTCCAGGGCGAGTTAGAGGCGGCCTGGGCGCGTTGCACCGGCTATGAGGAGAGGATCACCCTCGCAGGCCGGACGGATGCCGGCGTACACGCCAGGGAGCAGGTTGGCAGCGTCGCGACGCAGTCGGACATCGCGGTGGGTCACCTGGAGAAGTCGCTTGCTGGGGAGATGCCGGAAGACCTGCGCGTTGGCGGCATCGTCGAGATGCCCTGGGGATTCAATGCACGAACCTCGGCGCGGTGGCGGATGTACGAGTACGACCTCGCATCCGCGGCGAGGACGTTTCTGCATCGCGGGCGTATGCAAGAGGCGGCCAGTTGGTTGCTCGGGGAGCACGACTTCATGGCGTTTGCCAGCCAGGGCGTGCTCGGTCCGAGGGGTGCTGTTCGGCGCCTGTATCTGATGGCAGTGCGCGAGGGCGGTGACCGAGGGCAGTTGCTCGTTGTCGCGGACGCGTTCCTGCGGCAGATGGTTCGTCGGCTGGTCGGCGCGCTCGTGGCAGTGGGAACTGGTAAGATAGGTACGCTGGAAATAGAGCGCGCACTGCTGATGCGCGAACCACGGTTAATGCCCGCTCCGGCGCCACCGGGTGGGTTGACCCTGGTCCGGGTCGGGTATCAAAACTATACAGGAGAGACGTTGTGAAGACATACACACCCAAGCCGGGTGATATCACCCGAGGCTGGTGGGTTATTGATGGTGAGGGCCAGCACCTGGGGCGGCTCGCGTCGGAGGTAGCCAAGCTGCTCCGGGGAAAGCATAAGCCAATGTTCACGCCGTTTCTGGACACGGGCGATTTTGTGATCGTCGTGAACGCGGAGAAGATCGTCATTACAGGGAAGAAGGCGCAGCAGCAGGTGTACTACCGCTACAGCGGTTATCCTGGTGGTTTGAAGGAGCGCACCTTCGAGGAAATGCGGGAGCGTAATCCTGCGAAGGCGCTGGAGCTTGCGGTGAAGGGTATGCTGCCGAAAAACCGGCTTGGCGACGCCCTGCATGGCAAGCTGAAGGTCTACGCGGGTGCGTCACATCCGCACGCGGCGCAGCAGCCGCAAGCGTTCAATGTATTGTCCAGTCGCCGTGATGCGACCGCGACGGAACTGTAGTCCGAGGAGGCAAGGTTGAGTACAGTCAGATATCTCTACGGCACTGGCAAGCGCAAGAGCGCGGTCGCGCGCGTGCGGCTGCTGCCAGGCGATGGCCAGATCGTCGTGAATGGCAAGCCGGCAAAGGAATACTTCGGTGGACGCGATGTCTACCAGCTCGTGATGCAGATGCCATTTCAGCTAACGGGCACGGAGGGGCGGTATAGCGCGAGCATCAAGGTCGCCGGTGGTGGACACACGGGCCAGGCTGAGGCGATCCGCCACGGTGTCTCGCGCGCGTTGCTGCTCGCGGACGAAGGGTATCGCCCGGCCTTGAAGAGCGCCGGCTTGCTCACGCGGGACGCGCGCATCAAGGAGCGGAAGAAGGTCGGCCTCAAGCGAGCCCGCAAGGCGCCGCAGTACACCAAGCGCTAGCTCCTCGCGCCGACCCCTGAAGCCGCCCCGGGCGGCGCTCGCCCGGTCATC
>JACDAU010000425.1 GCA_013695265.1 Chloroflexia bacterium | reverse complement strand
CTTGCCCGCGACCGTGCCGCCGGGCTATGCGGCGGACGCGTTCATCGCGCTTCACGCCGACGGCGCGCAGAACCAGAACGCCCGTGGCTACAAGCTCGCGGCCCCGCGGCATGCGTCGCCGGAGTCGACCCGGCTGTTGACCGCGATCGGCACGGAGTACGGGCGACGAACCCAGTTGCCGCGCAACAACGCGATTACAAACGCGATGCGCGACTACTACGCGTTCAATAGTGGCGGCTTGGAACACGCGATTGATGGGCACACCCCGGCGGTGATCGTGGAGATGGGGTTTGTGACGAATGCGCGGGATCGCGCGATGCTCTCAGACCGGCCCGACGTTATCGCTCGCGCGCTTGCGGACGGTATCCTCCGGTACCTTGAGAAGCAAGCGCGCGCAGAAGAAGCGTCGCGACAGGACGTGCAGAAGGGGCTTTTCGGTGGAGATACACGGGCGTTCAGTTGAACGCCCCTACCGCGAGGTGCCGCGCCATCGCCAGCGCAACTGGATCAATTTTCGGGTCAGCGCTGCAAGACGTGCAGAAGGGGCGTGGCACGGATGCCAAACCCCTTGTATCTGCCGCCTGTTGACGCCGGGTTAGCGGCGGCGCCGGACGAGGTGTCCAGCCGCTACGAGCAAGGAGCACGCAGCAGCAGCGCTGCCCAATGGGAGGGATGCCCCGCCCATCGCGCCACCCGTTGTGGGCACGCCTCCGATCTGATCGTCCTGATCATCGCCGGTTCCGGTGGCGCCGCCGTCCTGCTGGTCGTCGCCATCGTCGGTCTTGCCGTCGGTGCCGTAGTCGAAGGTCACGGCATTCGTGACATCCTCCAGGAGCACCTCGGTGCCTTCCTCGTAGAAGGTCGGCGGATCGGGTTCGTTCTCATTGAGACGGCCGAACCGGAAGGCGATCTCCGTCCCGGCTGCGACAGTGACGCTGCCGGAGTACACCGTACCCTCCCCCTCGCAGTCGGGCTCCACGTCGCCGCAGAAGATGATGAGTCCTTCGGACGTGTCGTTCGGGTCATCGGTGACGAACAGCACGGCGTGCGACTCGCCATCGGACGGAGTGCCGAGGATGGTGAGTTCGAAGGTCTTGGTGACCTGCTCACCACCCGCGCCGCCACCGCCCGTGCCCTGGGCCGTGAGCCCGCCCGGCATCTTCTTGCCTTGCCAGCTGTTACCCTGGGCGGATGCGCCCCGGGCGGCCCCCATGGTGATGCCGAGGGCGAGCAGCATCACCACCAGGAACCTAAAGGATTGTTTCACGTGCATGTACCTCCTGTTTGACTACCGTCATCTTCACGCCGGTCACTCTTTTTCCGGCGCGTCGCCATACTCGCACCTGGCGGTACGGGTCACAATGGAGGTGTTGCAGATTGTTTATACGCAAGGGAAACGCTGTCGGGCTCGCGCTGCACACGACCATCGCGCCTGCTCGTGTGCCGTATCGTGGGAGGGGATCCTCATGACACCCCGGCATTCGGTTGTAGTTTTGCCGGGATGAAGATAAGAGGTGGTTCACACGGCGCGTGGCATTGGCGTCGCTATCAGGCGCGCCTAGTGGCGGGATGCTACACTTTGCTCAGATGACGCGGTAAGTAGGGGGTGAGCGTGCCGACGGTGCTGATAGCGGACGACGATCGCAAGATCACGGATATGCTGCGGCGGACGCTGGCGTACGAGGGCTATCAGGTCGTCACGGCGGCCACGGGTGAGGAAGCCCTGCGCAAAGCGCTGCAGAGCCGACCCGACGTCGTGGTGCTCGACTGGATGATGCCCGGCCTCGATGGCCTGGAGGTCGCCCGGCGGCTGCGCGAGGCGGATCCTGTTCCCGTGTTGATGCTCACCGCACGGGATGCCGTCGAGGATCGCGTGGAGGGGCTCGATAGTGGCGCGGACGACTACCTGGTGAAGCCGTTCGCGCCCGCGGAGTTACTGGCGCGGGTGCGCGCGCTGCTGCGGCGTCCCCGGCCCACGGATCTCGACGGCGAGCGCCCGCTGGGCTACGCGGATCTGGTGCTCGACCCCACGACGCGCGAGACGCGGCGGGGAGAGCGCGGCTTCTCGCTCAGCCCCAAGGAGTTCGATCTGCTGTGTTACCTCCTGCGCCATCCGCGCCAGGTCCTGCGGCGGGCCCAGATCCTGGAGGATGTGTGGGGCTATGATTTCGGCGGCGACGACTCCGTACTTGACGTGTACATCGGGTATCTGCGCCATAAGATGGAGGCTGGGGAAGAGCCCCGCCTGATACAGACGGTACGCGGCGTGGGATACGTGCTCCGCGAGGGGTGACGCTCAATCCCAGCCAAGAGGGTGTCACGCCTTTGGATAAACTCGCGACTGACCTTATGCTACTTGATACAGCGGTGAGCAAGAAAATTGAACCTCCGGAATGGCAGGGAGCGGGCTGCGGCCCGCGGGCAGGCACGGAGACCTGCCCCTACCCGGCTCAAGGGTGGCGCCCACCGCTGTAGGTGGAGAAACACGGGCCACTGTCCCGGCGAAGGTATGGAAGACGAATGTCCATCCGGCTACGACTGACATTGCTCTATAGCGCGATCGTCGCCCTGACACTCATCGTGTTCGCCGCGCTGCTGTACGTCACCGTACGCCAGGTCACGATGTCCACGGTGAAGGACACGCTCAAGGCGGATTCCGCCAGAGTCCAGGCCAACACCCTGGAAGTGGTCGCCAACGGATTCGTCGTGCGGACGGACAAGTTCACTGCGAAGACCACGTACTTTCAGCTCCGCGACCGCGAAGGCCAGATCAGCGGCGCCTCTAAAGACGCGTACGGCCAGCACGCGCCGATGGGGAACGCCGGCATGGCGACGCTGGAGAGCGGCAAGCCGGCGTTCGAGGTGGTGTCCCTGCCCGACTCCCAGGAACGCCTGCTCGTGTACAGCGTCCCGTTCCGTCCGAACGGAGAGACGATCGGCGTCCTCCAAACGGCACGTTCGCTGCAGGATCAGGATCAGGCCCTCGCGACGCTACGCCGCCTGCTGACGCTGGGCACCGTGATCGCAACCCTCGTCGCGTTCGGGATCGGCTGGCTGCTCGCGGGCGCGGCGCTGCGGCCGATCAACCGCATCACGCAGACAGCGCGGGCTATCGGCGCGGACCGGGACTTCGAGCGGCGGGTGGCGCACGGTGGGCCTCACGACGAGGTGGGTCGCCTCGCGACGACGTTCAACGCGATGCTCGCGCAGCTCGGCGGTGCGTACTCGCAGGTGGAAGACGCCTTGCGCGCGCAGCGGCGCTTTGTGGCCGACGCCTCGCATGAGCTGCGCACCCCATTGACGAGCATCCGCGGCAATCTCGCTCTGCTGCGGCGCGACCCACCGATTAGCGAGGCAGACCGCGCTGCGGTGCTTGCGGACACGGAGGAGGAGAGCGAGCGCATGTCGCGCCTTGTACACGACCTGTTGCAGCTTGCACGCGTGGACGCTGGTCGCCCACTCGCACGGGTGACTCTGGGCCTGGGGACACTCATCGACGAGGTCTGCCGCCAGGCGCGCGGCATCGCGCCGGACCGGAACATCGAGTGCGACGACGCCGGAAGTCTCTCGGTACTCGGCGACCGCGACGCGCTCAAGCAGGTATTGCTCATCTTGCTTGATAACGCGCTAAAGTTCACGCCGCGATCAGCCAGCATCCGGGTGGGCGCAGTGGATACCAGTGACACGGTGGCAATCGCCGTGAGCGACACAGGACCGGGCATCGACCCGGCAGCACTGCCGCATATCTTTGAACGCTTCTACCGGGGCGATGCGGCGCGGAGTGGCACGGGCACGGGCCTGGGCCTCGCCATCGCCCGGCAGTTGGTCAACGCACAGGGTGGTTCGCTCGAGGTTGTCAGCCACGTGGGCGACGGAACCGTTTTTACGGTTACCCTGCCCCGTGCATCGCACCCTTCTGTGGCGGAGCCTGCACACCCACACATGGCCGGGACGGTCACGCCCCAGGGGTAGTCTGCGCCAGCGACAGTAATAGAGGGATCTGTTGCCTGAGCGGTGTCCTTCTGCGGTGGGTAAAAGTATTGACCCTCCGCAGTGGCCATGGGCGGGCTGCGGGCCGCAGGCGGCCACGGAGATCCGCCCCTGGCTTGCTCAACCCTTGTGCGCACTGCCCTTGAGCTCGTCGTGCTGGTGTGATGGACGGCCCTCATACTCTTACCCTTTTCTCAGGGTCGCCTCAGTGTCCTCTCAGGTTCTGGTTCTATTCTGGTACCAGAGTCAATTCTCGCTGAGCACGGAGGAACCCAATGTACCAGTACCCATCGCCCGAACCACACGAGCCGCAAGCACACCCAACCGAGCCGCAGGCGTCGCGCAAACAGGCTGGCCGTGGAAGGCGGCGGGGCGCAACGGCGTTCCTCGCGCTCGCGCTGGTGGGCACGGCCGCTGGAAGCGGGGCAATCGGCACGGTTGCTGCAGACCGCTGGCTGGTGAACGATCAGGGGAATACGGGCGGCGCGGCACAGGGCGCATCGCTCACAACCCAGCCACTTCAGGCAGGCGCCGGGCAGTCGGCGTCGATCGCGAGTCAGGTATACAAGCGGGCGGGCGGCGCTGTTGTTGAGGTGCAGACGGCCGGCGAGTCTGGGCGGGGCCTCACGCCGCAAGGGGGTGGTTCCGGGTTTGTCGTTGATGCAAAGGGGCTGATCCTCACAAACCGGCACGTGGTGAGCGGCGCGGGTGCCGTGCGGGTCCGATTTGCGAATGGTGAGACGCGGGATGCGGAAGTGCTCGGCACGAGCCCCGCGAGTGACCTCGCCCTGTTGCGCGTACAGAACTTGCCCGCGAACGTGCCCGTTGCCGCGCTGGGCAACTCCGAGTCCGTGCAGGTCGGCGAAACCGCGGTTGCAATTGGTAGTCCATTCGGGTTGGAGCAGACGGTGACGCAGGGTATCGTAAGCGCGATAGAGCGTAACTATGGCCCGCAGCGCGACCTGATACAGACCGACGCCCCGATCAACCCCGGCAACTCCGGCGGTCCGCTGCTGAACTCCCGCGGGGAGGTCATCGGCGTGAACACGCTGAACGAGAGCCCGGTACGCGGCTCGGTTGGGGTGGGGTTCGCGGTGCCCATCGATTCCGCGAAGACGTTGATGCCCAGGCTGGAGGCCGGTGAGACGGTTCGGCGCGCGTGGATGGGCATCGCCGGCTACGACCTGGACACCACCACCGCGCACGAGCAGGATCTGCGGGTGACCGAGGGTGTGCTCGTTCTGGAAGTGGTTGCGGGTGGACCAGCTGCCGACGCCGGCGTGCGCGGCGGCCAGGGCGGCAACGGCCAGATGCTCCCAGAGGGCGGCGACGTGATTACCGCCGTGGAAGGCACGAAGATCACCGACATGAGCGGCCTCGGCGACGCCGTTGCGGCGAAGCGGCTCGGCCAGGAAGTGCGTTTGACTGTGCTCCGCGATGGCCAGACGCGGCAGATCACCGTGAAACTGGCTGCGTGGCCCGATCAGCAGCAGCAGATGGTCCCGCAGCCGCAGCCCTGATCTGTGAGCGGGTGGGGGAGACCGTAGGTGCAGAGCCCCGCGCGGAATGCAGCCGTGCGGGACTCTTTCCGGGAAAAAAGGAACCATTGACCAGTCCGGCTCGTTAACAGAGTAGAAGTGTTATGGAGTGACCCGATGGCAGTGCAACTGAAGAACCAGTATGAGGAATCCAGGGAAAGTGGGGAAGACGCAGTCGCGTTCTACCTGCGGGACATCGGCCTCATCCCGCTCCTCACCGCCGTGGAAGAGGTAGAGCTGGCGAAAAGCATCGAGCGTGGCCGGGAAGCTGCGGACCGACTTGCGCAGGGACCTGGTGGGCGGCAGCGCAAGCTCGCCATCGCGGCGGTGGAGGAGGGCGAGCGGGCACGGCGCAAGCTCATTGAGAGCAACCTGCGCCTTGTGGTGTCCATCGCCCGACGATATGGCGATCGCGGGCTGCCGCTGGGCGACCTGATCGCGGAGGGGAACTTCGGACTGATGCGCGCTGCGGAGAAGTTCGACTATCATAAGGGGTACCGCTTCAGCACGTACGCCACGTGGTGGATCCGCCAAGCCGTTGCACGGGGCGCGGCGAACCAGTCGCGCGTGGTCCGCTTGCCAATCCATGTGTCCGAGCAGGTCGCCTCGATCGCGAAGTGGACGCACCTGCTCTCCCAGGAGCTGGGCCGTCAGCCCACGAGCGAGGAGCTCGCGCGGGAGACGAGCATGAGCAAGCAGCACCTAATCGATGTCGTGCGCGCCTCGCAGCACCCGGTCTCGCTCGATCAGCCGTATGGGCGGGATGGCGAGGGGACGGTCGGCGAGCTGGTCGAAGACGCCACAGCGCCGCAGCCCGTGGAGTATGCCCTTCGGCAGGGGCTGCGCACCCATATGCGCGACGTGCTCAGCGAGCTCACGGAGCGGGAGCAGCGGGTGCTGCGCCTGCGATACGGCCTTGATGATGACCAGCCTCGAACGCTGGAAGAGGTCGGTCGTGAGATCGGCGTCACTCGGGAGCGAGTACGCCAGATCGAACACGAGGCGCTTGGGCGGCTCCGCGAAGACCATCA
>JACDAU010000413.1 GCA_013695265.1 Chloroflexia bacterium | reverse complement strand
TGGACGAACGGGACGGAGAGTGCATTGATGTGTACTATGGCATGGCCGACTCGCGCATCGGTGTGGGACGGTTGCGAGTACCCGAGGTGCTCGCGCTTCAGGCACAAGATGAGATGGTTGCGTAGCTCCTCCGTTGTGACGGGCCCCCTGTTGTCGCCCTTGAATAGTCCCTCTCGAACCTGACATGACCGTGCTGGCTCCTGAGCCGCCTCGGCACCACAGACGCCAGGTAGCGCTGACGGCTTAAGCGTCCGAGGTCGCGGGGCGTGTACACATTTGGCAGCCATTCCTCCGCACTTGTGATTCGCGCACGGCATAATAGACGCGTCGGATCGAACGACAGTAGCTCGTACCCCACAGGAGAGCAACAGACGGATGGACCAGCAGAAAGTACTCGTGACCGGCGGCGCTGGATTCCTCGGCATCAATTTGCTACGCCACCTTGACGCCAAGGGCTTCGCGACTGCTTCCATTGACCTCGCGGATTTCGATTACTTCGACATGGGGGAGAGAACGACGCTGACTCGTGGCGATATCCGTGACCGGGCTGCGCTCGCGCGGGCGATGGAGGGTGTTGACTGCGTGGTGCACACCGCCGCTGCTCTTCCGCTCTACTCCGAGCGTGACATCTATACCACCGACGTTGAGGGCACGCGCAACGTGCTTGATGTTGCGATGCAGACGGGGGTCAAGCGCGTGCTGCATGTATCCTCGACGGCCGTATACGGTATCCCCGATCACCACCCGCTATACGAGACGGACCGCCTGCAGGGCGTGGGGCCGTATGGACAGGCAAAGATTCAGGCGGAGATGATTTGCCTGGAGTACCGGGCAAAGGGGCTCGTCGTGCCGATCATCCGCCCCAAGTCTTTCGTCGGACCGGAGCGCCTCGGGGTGTTTGCGCTGCTGTACGACTGGGCACTGGACGGGCGGAACTTTCCCATGATCGGCAGTGGCAGGAACCGGTACCAACTTCTTGATGTGGAGGACCTGTGCGAGGCGATTCATTTGTGCCTCACGCTCCCGGACGAGCAGGTGAACGACACGTTCAACATCGGCGCAAAGGTATACGCCACGATGAAGCAGGATTACCAGGTGGTGCTCGACGCCGCCGGTCACGGAAAGAAAGTGCGGGGCTTCCCCGCGCTCCCCGCGATTCTCGGCCTGCGCGTTCTGGACCGGCTTCACATTTCACCGCTGTACAAGTGGGTGTACGAGACGGCGTCTAAGGACTCGTTTGTGTCCATCGAGAAGGCGGAGCGACAACTGGGCTGGAGCCCGAAGTACTCGAATCAGGACGCGTTACTCAAAAACTTCGCGTGGTACCGTGCGAATCTTGAGCAGTTCGAGAACCAGTCTGGAGTGACACACCGCGCGCCGTGGAAGCAAGGAGCGCTCGGGCTCATCAAGCGGGCGTTCTGAGGGGCAAATGCTTGGTTTGCAACGGCATGAATCGACTGCTGCAGGTCACTCTATGTGATTGGTGACAATTTTCGGTTTGATCGCGAGTTTTGGGCAGGTTGTACAGTATCATTACCAGCGGATGCCCGTACTATCGTACCTTGGTCTCGTACGAACTCCGGTGTCATTCCGAGCTTGCGAGGGATCCGTGGTCGGGGGTACGGATCCCTCACGGAAATCGGGACGACATGCAGTAGTGTTCAAGCGCATTGCGTATAAGGCTCGGGAAGACCACATCGAGCGAGCGACACTTGGGGCATTGGCAATGAAGCGAGTTGCGACACTAACGCTGGAAGAAGTGACCGAGCCTTTGGCTGCACAGTACCTGGCCATGGTTGACGAGTTCACGGCGGCTGATGGAGAATATCCGTACAATGACGCGGAGACTGCCCGGCAGGACTTCAGCACCTTCATCCGGGATTTGCGAGACGAGGCGAACGGCGTCGACCTCCCGCCCGACGTCGTCGCGCAAACGACGTACGTATTGCTCCTTGATGGTGAGCGGGCGCTTGGCGAGTTTCGCTTCCGTCCCCTCCTACCGCCACCATACAGGTCGAACAACGGACACGTCGGCTACAATGTGCGGCCTTCCGAGCGCGGTAAGGGATACGCGACCCGAGGCTTGGCCTTACTGTGTGAGGAGGCACAGGAACTGGGACTGAACGGGCTCAGCCTGGCGGTTGACGGAAATAAGCCCGCTTCGGTCCGCGTCATCGAGAAGAACTGCGGAACGCTTCACCACACCGTCAGCGACCCGCAGTCAGGAGAACCACGGTCCTGGTATTGGATCGCCCTACTCAAAGCTGAGTGCGGGACAGCAGCGAATAGACTGGACGCCCTGTCATCCTGAGCCGCTACGCAGGATCCCTAGCGCCTAACACGGATACCTCGTCGATTCGAAGTGATATATGCGCTACGGTTCAGGATGCACTTCCATTCAGCCACAGGTGGTATTATACCTAATCCGGTTGAACCAAGATGCATGTCATCCCGAACTCCGTGAGGGATCCGTAAACCCGACCACGGATTCCTCGCACGCTCGGAATGATAGATGCACTACCGATCAGCCGGAGTTAGTATTAGTAGCCTGCGGCCAGACCGTCGCCTCGGTAGTCGCTGGCGGCGACGTATGCGCCGGATGCCAGCCGCCAGATGATCTGACCGCGCCCGGCCCAGTCCACTTCGGGGGATACCTCCACGCCGTGGCCCCGCTGCCGCAGGCCATCGAGTATGGCGGCTCCCACCGAAGGCTCGTGCCGGGTGTCGCGCGCCTGCCACCACGACCAGCGCGGCGCGTTGAGTGCGGCGCCAGGATCCATACCGTAGTCGACCGTGTTGACGACAACCTGTACGTGTCCTTGGGGTTGCATGTGCCCGCCCATCACGCCAAACGGCCCGATGGCCTCGCCGTCCCGCGTCAGGAAGCCGGGCATGATGGTATGAAACGGTCGCTTGCCGGGCTCCAGCCGGTTCGGGTGCCCGTCCTCCAATGAGAATCCGCTCGCACGGTTTTGCAGCACGATCCCGGTTCCCGGCACAACGACGTGCGAGCCGAAACCTGCGGCGACGGACTGGATGAAGCTCACCATCATGCCGTTCTCATCGGCGGTGCAGAGATACGCGGTGTCGCTGTGCTGCGGATCGCCCGGCTCAGGGTCGAGCGCCATCTGCCCGATCAAGGCACGGCGTTCGACGGCATATTGGCTGGAGAGCAAGTCAGCAGTGGGAACGGCGGTGTGGTCTGGGTCAGCGATATATCGTCGGGCGTCCGCGAAGGCGAGCTTCATAGCCTCCAACTGCACGTGATAGCTCTCGTCCGACTCCCTCTCTATCGCCGCGAGGTCGAAGCCCTCCAGAATGTTGAGGGCGATCAGCGCCGCAAGTCCCTGCGCGTTTGGCGGGCTCTCCCACACGTCATAGCCACGGTAGCATACATGGATCGGCTCTACCCACGTACTGACATGGGCGGCGAGGTCCTCTTCGGTGAGGAGGCCGCCGGTGCGCTCGGAGAAGCGGACGATCTCCTCTGCGAGCACACCGCGGTACAGCGAGTCGCCCTCCGTGTTCGCGAGGAGACGGAGCGAACGGGCCATTTCCGCGCTCCTCCAGGTTTCCCCGACACGCGGCGCCCGTCCCTCGGGAGTGAAAGTTGGTTCAAAGGCCGCGTACTCATCTCCCTGGAGCGTCGAGTGCAAAGCCTCCGCCTGGGTCCGCCACAACCGCAGGGCGATGGGGGAGACGGGATAGCCGCGCTCGGCGTACTCAATCGCGGGTTCGAGGAGTTGCGCGAACGGGAGCGTGCCGAAGCGTTCGTGCAGGTCGTGCCACGCAGCGGGTCCGCCTGGGACGGTGACGGAAAGCCAGCCGTGGCTCGGCATGCTTTGGTGTCCACGCCGTCGCACCTGCTCGACGGTTAGCCCTCTGGGCGCACGCCCCGAACCGTTCAAGCCGTGTAGTTTGCCGTCGTTCCAAACGAGCGCGAATGCGTCGCCGCCGATGCCAGTGGAGGCTGGCTCAACGACAGTGAGCGCGGCGGCAGTCGCGATTGCAGCATCGACGGCGTTCCCGCCAACTCGCAGCACGTAGAGGCCGGCCTGGGTCGCCAGCGGCTGGCTCGTAGCGACCGCCACGCGCGCTGCGAACAGGGGCTGACGTCTGCCAGCGAACGCCAGACTTTCGAGATCAAGCAGCATGCGTTGGGCGCAACTTCATCGGGCCTACCGTGCCTGACCGTAACTATCAATAGCCGGGAGGTAGTACCGCTCCGCGTACTCGCAGAGCATGCGGTCGGTATTGTACACGGGGGAGATCGTGTACATTGCCGACTTCATGCGTTCGATCCAACGGCGGGGCAGCCCATCGCCGTCGCGGTCGTAGTAGAGGGGTATCACCTCGCGCTCGAGCAGGTTATACAATGCATCCGCCTCAACCTTTTCCTGATCGTCGTAGGTTGAACCGTCGCCAATGGCCCAGCCGGGAGGGGCGGCATCATCCCGCGTCGCGGCCCAGGCCTCGTCCCACCACCCGTCGAGCGTACTGACATTTAAAACGCCGTTCGCTGCGGCCTTCATGCCGCTCGTGCCGCTCGCCTCGAAGGGACGCTGCGGGTTGTTCAGCCACACGTCTACTCCCTGCACGAGGGTACGCGCCACGCCGATGTTGTAGTCCTCCAGAAAGACCAGTCGACCACGAAACGGCTCCTGTCGCGATAGCTCTACCACCCGCCGAATAAGTTCCTTGCCGCCCTCATCGCGCGGGTGCGCCTTGCCAGCGAAGACCACCTGTGTTGGTCGGACGGGGCTGGTGAGGATTCGTGCCAGGCGGTCCGGGTCGCGCAGCAGCAGCGTGGCCCGCTTGTAGGTGGCGAACCGGCGCGCAAATCCTATAGTGAGGGCATCCGGGTTGAGCACGTCGGCTCCAGCGCTCGACTCCTCTTGTGAATGATCCCGCTCCAGTTGTGTGCGCAGCCGGTGGTGGACCACTCGCACGAGGTCCCACCGATGCTTGGTATGCACCTGCCAGAGTTCATCGGAGGGGACGCGGTCAAACTCCTCGCGCAGTTGTGAGACCGAACGGCCATGTCTCCAGTTCGCACCGAGGTACTGATCACAGAGTGCATCGATCTGAGGTGACACGTAGGACAACAGATGCACGCCATTGGTCACATGACCAACCGGCACGTCATTGACCGCTGTGTCAGGGTACAGGTCCTTCCACATATCCCGACTCACCTCGCCGTGCAGCTTGCTGACGCCGTTGGCATATTGTGACATCCGCAGCGCGAAGATCGTCTGGCAAAAGTACTCGCCCTCGTTGTTCGGATCATGCCGCCCAAGCGCGAGGAAGTCCTTGCGGGCGATGTCCAGTTCCTGAATGAACGGTCCGAGATAGCGGTCCATCAGTTCCGGCGGAAAGTAGTCGTGGCCTGCTGCGACGGGGGTGTGCGTCGTAAATACGGAGCCCGCCTGCACGATGGTTTGTGCCTCCGCGAAGGCGATGCCGCGCTGCTGCATGACGGTGCGCACCCGCTCCAAAGAGAGGAAGGCGGAGTGTCCTTCGTTCATGTGACACACGGTGGGCTGTATGCCCAGTTGCTCCAACGCGCGGTACCCGCCGATGCCGAGCACAAGTTCCTGACGAATGCGCGTTTCCACATCGCCACCATACAACTGGTCCGTGATGTCCCGATCCTCGGGCCGATTGTCGGAAAAATTCGTGTCGAGCAGGTAGAGGGGCACCCTGCCGACCTGCACGCGCCACACCTGCGCCAGTACCGGACGATCGGGGAACGGCACCTCGACCACAACGGGCGCGCCATCCGGGCCGCGCTGCGGCACTAACGGCAGCTTCTCGAAGTCGTTGGTGTCGTACAACTCCTGCTGCCACCCGGTCTCACTGAGCTGCTGCCGGAAGTATCCCTGCTGATAGAGCAGCCCAACGGCGACGAGTGGGATTCCGAGGTCGCTCGCCGACTTCAGATGGTCGCCGGCGAGCACGCCCAGACCACCCGAGTAGATCGGCAGGGCCTCGGTCAGCCCGAACTCCGCTGAGAAGTACGCGATCAGCGAGCCACCGGCGTCCCCGTGTGCCTGGCGGAACCAGGTCGCGTCGCTTGCCATGTACACATCCAGCTCGGCGACGGCGTTTGCGACGTCAGCAGAGTACTCTGCGTCGGCGGCCACCTCCTGTAGGCGCGCTGGATCCACGGTTTGGAGAAGGAGCGCGGGGTTTTGATTGCTGTTCTCCCACAGCAGCGGATCGAGCCTCGCAAAGAGGTTTCGGGTCGGCGCATCCCACCGCCAACGAAGGTTGTAGGCGAGGTCTTGCAACTGCCCGATCGAGGCGGGCAGGGCGCTTGCAGCGGTAGTGCGGGTTTGTTCGGTCACGGCTGCGATTTCCTCCAAGCGTCTATGGGTGCTGTGCGTAATGGTGTTGCTGAATGGCTCAGGACCACATGTCCCCCCCGCCAATCGGGGCGCATAGAACCGATTGTACCAGCCCAGGTCGCAGGTCGGGCGACGTCCGCCGCGGTGAACGCCTCCCGCGCTCGGTGCCGCCCGGAGACTCTACGCCGCACGATGGGGCGTAGAGCTTGCACGGCTTGCCGCGCCCCTACCTATCACATGTCGACAGCGTTTGACCGAATGCCATATCGCATCCACTCGGAGGGACGTCGTTCCCTCAGTTCCCGGCTTCGATCTCTGTTGCGGGCGCTAGTTCCCGCACGGCGCGACGTTACGCCAGTTCTGCACCGTGCTCCGCACCAGTTGCGTGCTGGCCGGTCCGGCGACGACGCGGACGGCTCGGTCAGTGATCTCGCTGCAAGCGGCGTCCTTCTCAACCGTATCCCACGTACCGAGTGTGTGCTTGTAGTTGATGAGCGTCCCTTCGACAAAGGTAATTGTCGCACGCCACACACCGTCCGCGCCCCGCGTGAGCGCGATGGTGTGCGGGTTGCACCAGTTGCAGATCTGCTGCTGGTTGCCCACGATGTACACCGTTTGGTCCGCTGGAGTGCCGGCAGGCACGGTCACCTCGAAGGTCACCGCGACATCGCGCGACGACGGGACGGCGCTCGCCTGATCGCTGTTCGTCGACTCGTTCGCCGCCTCGTCTACCGCGCGCACGATGTAGTAGTAACGCGTGCTGGTCTGCAAGCCGGTGTCCGTGTACCCCGTGCTCTCGCCGAGTTCGGAGGCGATCTTCGCGTACCCGCCGCCATCCGTGGTGCTGCGGTACACATCGTAGCGGTAGACATCCGTGGAAACTGAGGAGGTCCATGTGAGTGCGATGGAAGTGGCACCGTTATTGAGCGCATGGAGGGTGCCGGGCGCCTCGGGCAGAATCTGGTCCGCGTTCGGCTGTACCGTCAAGGTGCCGGGGCGGTCCGTCTGGTCCGCGAAGCTGCCGCTTTCCAGGCCATCGAGGTCGCCGTACGTCCACTGCTCGCCCGCGTTGGTGCTGTACCGCGTGAAGTAGCTGTACGTGCCGGGGAGCGAGGGGTTCAACTCGCCCTGGTACTCGTCGTTGTTACCCGCATCGACGTTGAACTCCATGGCCACCCAGTTGTCCCACGTCCGCGGATCGCTTTCTTGCGGGCCGTATCCGAGCTGTGCGGTCAATCCAGGCGTCGCGCCGGCCTGGCTTGTCACTCCGTCGATGAACACCCGGCCATACACGGTGTCCGTGCTGTTGCGGGCGCTCACCGTGTAGTTGAGGGTTGGTGGCCACTGCAGGTTTGCCCAGCCAATACGATAGAACGGCACGGCGCTCGCTTCGCTGGAGTCCGCGCTCTCGTTCCCGACGGAATCGACCGCCCGTACCACGTAGTGATACCGCTGACCGCTGCGCAGCTCACTGCTACTATCCGAATAGCTCGTGTTGGCGAGCGGTGTCGCGTTCAGCAGTACGTATCCCCCGCCACTGACGGGGCTGCGGTACACGTCGTACCCCGCCGCATCTCTGACCGCCGACCACGACACCGCGACGGAGAGGCCATCTGCGGTTGCTGTGAGGCGGCCCGTCGCGGCGGGTGGCGTCAGGTCGGCATCGCGCGTCTCTAGCAGCCAGCCCGAGAGCGCGGGAAGCGCCAGCGTAAGGTGGCCGTCCTGCACAAAATACTCCCCGCCGGAACGACCCGCGACGCCGACCAGCTTCGTGTTGTTCGGAAGGTATCCGGTGACCGGGATGCGCAGCGTTCGCGGCTGCTCGCTCGAGTTCACTGCCACGATGGCCGCGTCGTTACCGTCCTTCCGCCCATACGCGACCGTGCGCTCGGTGTCCGTGCCCGCGTGCAGGAAACGGATGTCTCCCGAGACCAGGGCGTCGCTCTTCGCGCGGGCCGCCGTGAGTTGACGGTAGTACCTGAACATCGCCGTGTCCGGCTGGCGGGAGTCACCTTGCTGTCGCGCCGCATCGTCGCCCCACGGATACGTCCGCCGGTCATCGGGGTCGTCGTCACCGGTCAGTGCGACCTCGTCACCGTAGTATACGGTTGGCGCGCCGGGCATTGTCATCTGGATTAAGGCCGCGAGCCGCTGTCGTGCCTTACCTTCAGCGACGTTCGCAGCATTCTGCTCGCGCTCTTGGGTGTTCTCTGCGCCCGGCGTGAGCGTCCAGAGCAGGCGCTCCGTATCATGCGAATCGAGCAGATTCATGAGGGAGTAATACGCGGCATCCGGGTAGTCCTCACGCACCGATTCCAGCCGGTCCTCGAACGCTGCAGGTGAAATTGGCTGGCCACTTCCGGGGAAGCCCTTGCCGTCAAATGCGCCGGGGGCGAGCAGGCCGAGCACTGCGTCGCGCAGGCGATAGTTCATTGTGGTGTCGGCGGTATTGCCGTTGATGTACGGAAGCACGTCGAACTTCTTCCACAACTCGCCGATGATGATCGCGTCTTGATCGACGTCCTTGACCTGCATGCGGAAGCCCTCCCAGAAGGGAATGCTCTTGTCCTGCATCACGTCGAGCCGCCAGCCTTCGGCGCCCTGCTTGAGCCAGTATCGCGCGACACTGTCCTCGGAGTCGTAGATCTCCGCCTGGACGACGTGGGCCTCGGAGAGTTGTGGGAGACTGTCGAAGCCAGCCCACGAGGCGTAGTAGCTCTCGTCGTCGCGTGTGTACGGCGCGCAAGCGGCTGGCTCGTTGCTCGCCGGCGTGCGGAACCGAAACCACATGCGATACGCGGAGTTCGCGTCTTCACACGCGCCCTTGCCGTATTGGGAATCGTTGAAGTTATGGTAGCGATCGAACAGTGGACTGTCCGCGGACATATGGTTGAACACGCCGTCAAGAATAACCCGCATACCCCGCTTCCGCGCCGCACTTTCCAGCGTCTTCCAGTCACCGAGGTCGCCCAGGTACGGATCGACGATACGGTAGTCGCGCGTGTCGTAGCGGTGATTCGAACCGGCGGCGAACACGGGGTTGAAGTAGATGATGGTGACCCCGAGTTGCTGGAGATAGCCCAGCTTCCTTGTTACGCCTTCGAGGTCGCCGCCGTAGTAGTCGCGTCCCCGAGGCTGTTCCCGGATGGAGGCGGGCTGATTGAAGCGCACCGGACACGCGTTGGCGCTGATATCCTGGTAGTTACGGCAGTGCCCTTCCGGTAGTGCACCCCACTTCATCCGAACGATCTGGTCCCACGACGGCTGCGCCGCGCCACTGGGATCGCCGTTCGGATAAGCGTAGCGCGGGTCGGAGCTGAGGCGTGGGTTCTGGGAAACGGGTGTCGGATCGTTTGAGGGGTCGGCGTTCGCGAAGCGGTCTGGGAAGACCTGGTAGACGACGCCGTGCTTCATCCAGCCGACCGGTGTATTGAAGCTGGGAGCATACACCGTAATGGCCCAGCCCCAGTCCGGGGAGTTTTCAAACGGCTTGCCCATGCCACCGTCTCGCACATCGCTGTCGTCTTCGTAATAGACGGTTTTCGCGCCATCGCGCACGATGAACCGGTAATAGATCGTGCCGATTGCGCTCGCGTTTATCTTCGCCTGCCACAGGTCGCAGCCATAGGGAAGTTTCTCGGCGTAACAGGACACGTCCTGCGCGACTCGCGTCATCGGTGCGACCTGCTCCGCGCCGAGACCGGAGTGGTAGGTGCGCAGCGTGACGCCGGTGGCATCGTTGTGGTAAGTGCGGAAGCGAAGCGTCAGGGGCGTGTCGGCGGTGACTGCGCCTTGTGGCAGGCGATACAGGGCGTCCCGGCTGTCGTGCCCGAGGCCATCCCAGAAGAGGTCGCCATCGGCGGCGGGCGGGCGGACTCCTGAAACACTGGAGTTGACCGCATTCGTTCTGGAGTCATACGAGATTGTTACGACATTGTTGGCGTTGGCGATGCTGAAGGTGAGGTTCCCGACCGGGTAGCTCACATCCCAGCCTTGATTGAGGGCGATCTTGTACT